>JAEZEN010000010.1 GCA_023433185.1 Pseudomonadota bacterium
GGGCAGGGGTCGCTTGCTGGTCGACGCGCGCACACTGCAAGGCGGACGCTTCGACGGGACCGCGCGGCATGGCGCCACCGTGCTCGAGAGCGTGCTGGCGTGCCGGCGAGACTGGACGGGGGTCAGCCTCCTGATCGATCCCGCGCAGCATCCCGTGCCGGCCGCCCTCGCCGGAGACGTCGAGCAGGTCCGCCTCGACAGGGTCACGCCCGCTCTCCTCTCGGGCGCCGCAGCGTTCCTGCAACTCCAGCCGTTTCACGACCTTCGGCATAGCGAGGTCCTGGACGAACTGCTGGCGGATACCGAGGTTCGCACGGCTACGATCTGGCTGGATGCGATCGTCGGAACGTATCCGGACCACTTTCTCCGCGGACACGAGCCGTTCTTCCGGTACCAGTGGTTCATCGAGCGTCTTCGGCACTACGACCACGTGCTGGCCCTTTCGAACGCGGCCCGATCGGAGGTGCTGCCCCTTGTGACCGACGTGGAGAGGGTCACGGTCACGGGATGCCGCAACCCGCTTCGCTCCTTCCGGCAGATGGCGGAAACGCGCCGGCACGAACCTGGCACGGATGCCCACGTCACGCTTTTTGGCAACGCGCTGCCGCACAAGAACGTCGCAGCGGGCCTGTTCGCCTTCGCCTACGCTTACTTCCGGTTCGCCGGCCGCCTGCGCCTCAACGTCCTGGCCAACCTGAACGACGAGCAGGTTCGCTACGCCGGCGCCTTCCTGGCGGCGATGGATCCGCGATTGCCCGCCGCCGTCACGTTCCATCGCCGCATCTCCGATGTCCGGCTCTCGGCTATCCTCGCCGGTTCGCGGGCGAGCATCATTCCATCGTTCCACGAGGGGTTCTCGTTACCGGTCCTGGAGTCGTTCGATTTCGGTGTCCCCATCGTCGCCTCCGCGATTCCGGCGCACAGGGAACTGCTGGGGCCGGACTACCCGCTTGCGCCGCCGGACGATCCGGCGGCCCTCGGGCAGAACCTGCTTGACGCCCTGAACCGCCCCGCGGTGTGGCTGTCACGCCTCAAGGACGCACCGGTCAGCCGATGCGAGGCGCAGTTCGAAGCGGCGATGACCCGATTCCTTGACGCCTTCTGTAAGAACCGCAGGCAGATGATCCGGTGATTTCAGTCAGCAAGGTCTGCAATCTGGAAGATTTCAGCGATGCCGCGCTGCGGGAGGTCATCCGCGATGTGTTCGAACATGAAATAGCCAGGTTCGATGCGGGTTTCCCGGAGGGAAAGGAGTATCGGAAATACTGGGAAATCGGCATGGCCGTGCTGGCCTTCGAGCGGGCTGGGGTAATCCGGCCGGAGGCGGAACTGCTTGGCGTCGGGGCCGGCAACGAAGCAACCTGCTTCTACCTCACGAGACGGGTGAAACGCGTATTCGCCACCGATCTGTACCTCGCGGAGGGATGGGAGGAGAGCGCGAACGCCTCGATGCTGACCAATCCGCGGAAACACTGGCCCTTCCGGTGGAACCCGCGCCGGCTCGTCGTCCAGCACATGAATGCGCTCGCGCTGCAGTACGAGGATGCGAGTTTCGACGGGGTCTTCTCTTCCAGTTCGATCGAGCACTTCGGCAGCGACGCGGAGATCGGACGTGCGCTCGACGAGATCTGCCGGGTCCTCAAGCCGGGCGGGGTGGCTGCGATCTCGAGTGAGTTCGCGCTCTCCGGTGCGGGCGGCGGCTGGCCGGGCGTACGTCTGTTCGGTCGGGACGACGTCGAGAGGCTGTTCGTCGGAGAGCGAGGGTGGCGGCTGTGCGAACCGTTCGACTTCTCGGTGTCCAGCCGAACGTGCGAGACCGTGCAGGACTTTGTGCGGGCGGCGGAGGATCAGGACAGGCAGGTGGAACAGCTTGGTGCCCACCTGACGCATCATATCGAGTACGAAGTCTATCCTCACATCGCACTCGAGTTGGACGGCCAGGTCTGGACGAGCTTTCAGATTGCTCTGAGGAAGGAGGGCTGACAGGCTGTCGACCCTGTCGAGCCGGAGAACGCATCCCGAATGCCGCACGACCCGATGAAGGTCGACCTCGCCGAGGCATATGAGGCCGTCTTCCTGGCTGCCCTGGGTCGCAAGCCGAGCGCCGACGAGGTGGCATCGTGGCGGGCCAACAACGGCGCGGTGACGCCTGTCGGTTCGTTGGCGAAGGCGCTGCGGACCACGGAAGAGTTTCGCAACAATGTGGCGCTCCAGGCCGAGCGGATGGCCCGGTCCGCCGAAGGCAGGAGGGTGTTCTTCCTGCACATTCCGAAGTCGGGCGGGACCTCGATCAGAGCGCAGATTCGCGCCGGCCTCGGAGATGTCGCACCGATCCTGCTGTCTGAGAACCCTTTGCCCCATCAGGTCTCGTCCGCTGCAACGACGTGGCCTTTCCTGACGGGCCATGTCGGAATTGACTCCTGTCCTCCGGAGTATTCCTGCGTGACCGTCTTCCGCGAACCCAGGGCGCGGCTCCTGTCCCTCCATCGGTTCATCGCCTCGCGTCATTTTGAAGACTGGCTTTCCACCATCGGCCTGGATAGCGGTGTCAGCAGGACGTGGCGGGAAAGCAGCATCGAAACCATCCTGGCGGGCGATGGCGAGGGGCCGCTCGCTGCCGACCGCCGGTTCGATGGAAAAAGCTGGCTCCATTTCGCATGGATGTATGCCGAAAGGTTCAGCACGCCGGACGCGTTCGCCAGCCTCGGCCGCGATGAACGCGAAATATCCATCAGGCGTGGTCTTCAACGGATCTCCCATGCGGCATGGTCCCATGACGGCCCGGGGATCGCCCGCATGACCGAGTGCGCCACCGGGCGCCGTCCGGAGGTGATCCACCGACTGAACGTCACCAAACCGACCCTGTCCGAGGCGCCCGGCGTGATCGACCGGAGGACCCGGGACCTCCTTGCGGACTTCGTGAGAGACGACCGGCAGGTTCTGGAAATGGCGGCATCGGCGGGACTGGTCGCACCGCTCTCGGCGGAAGATGCCGATGCCATCTTCAAGGAAACCGCCATCAGGTTGGGATACATCCACGAGTAGCCGACCATCACCCGGGCTTGATCCCGCGGCGGAGCGAGACAGCGAAGGTCTCGGCATCCGACAGCGCCGCGACGTCGATGCCGGTGGCGTAGCCCGTCGCCTCGAGATGCGCCACGAGCCGACCGGTGCCGAGGTTGCCCGCCGCGCCCGGCGCGTAGGGGCAGCCTCCGAGACCGCCGGCGGCGCCGTCGAACACCCGGATGCCGTAGCCGAGCGCCACGTCGACATGGGCGAGCGCCCGGCCGCCGGTGTCGTGGAAATGGCAGGCGAGCCGGGCCGCTCCGATCCCGGGCACGACGGCGTCGAGCATCCGCGCGACACGCTCGGGCGCCGCGCGGCCGAGCGTGTCGGCGACCGCCACCTCGCCGCAGCCGATCCCGGCGAGGTGGGCGGCGACCCTCCTGACCGCCTCCGGCGCCACCGGTCCCTCGTAGGGGCAGTCGACGGCGCACGAGACATAGCCGCGGACCGGCAGGCGGGAGGCCTCCGCCAGCCGCAGGACCGGGCGGAAGCGCTCGATGCTCTCGGCGATGCTGCAGTTGGTGTTCTTCCTGGAGAAGGTCTCCGACGCGGCTGCGAAGACCGCCAGCGCGTGGGCGCCCGCCGCGATGGCGGCGACCGCGCCCTTCTCGTTCGGCACGAGCGCCGACAGATGGAGACCCGGCCGTCGCACCGCCTCGCGCAGGACGCGCGCGTGATCGGCCATCTGCGGCACCCAGCGCGGCGAGACGAAGGCCGTCGCCTCGATTCGGCCGAAGCCGGCCGCGGCAAGGAGGGCGATCAGCCGGAGCTTCGCCTCGGTCGGGATGATACCGGGCTCGTTCTGGAGGCCGTCGCGGGGACCGACCTCGACGATGGTGACGGCCCCGGTCAATGCACCGCCGCGTACATGATCTTCTCCTCGCTCGCCTCGCTGATCAGCATTTCCTCGACGATCCGGCCCTGTCGAGCCACAAGGATGCGATCGGAGATCGCGAGGATCTCGGGGAGGTAGGAAGAGATGACGACCACGGCGGCGCCGGCGTCGGCCAGCCGGGCGATCATCGTGTGGATCTCGGCGATGGCGCCGACATCGACGCCCCGCGTCGGCTCATCGAAGATGACGAGCTGGGGTGCCTGGATCAGGCTCTTGGCGATCACCACCTTCTGCTGGTTGCCGCCCGACAATTCGACCACCCGCGCCTTCTGGCGGATGGTGCGTATGTTGAGCGTCTCGATCCAGCCTGCGGCGGCGGCCCGGGCCTGGGCGATCGACACGATCGCGACGGGGTTCGTGCCCTTGGCGAGCCGGCCGTAATAGATGTTCTCGGCGATCCCGGCGGTGTCGAACAGGCCGTCGGCCTTGCGGTCCTCGGTCACGTAGGCGATGCCGCAGCGAACCGCCGCGCGCGGCACGTTGAAGCGCACCGGCCGACCGTCAAGGGTGATCCGGCCGCCGTGGAAGAAGTCCCGCTTGAGGACACCCGCGGCGATCTTCATCATCTCGGTGCGGCCGGCGCCGACCAGGCCGAACATGCCGGTCACCTGTCCGGCGAACACCGACAGCGTCGCGCTCCGGACCACCTTGCCCATCGAGACGTTGTCGAGGGCGAGCACCTTTCGCCCGGCGCGGCGCGGTTGGCGGTCCCGGCCGTCGCCGTGGAGCTCCTCCCGCAGCTGGCGACCGACCATGGCCTGCACGATCCGGTCGCGGGTGAAGCTTGCGGTGACGTCGGTGACCACCAGCTCGCCGTCGCGCAGGATGCTGATGCGGTCGGCGATGTGGAGCGCCTCCTCCAGCGCGTGGGAGATGAAGATGATCGAGCTGCCGGCGGCCTTGAGGCGTTCGAGCAGGGCGAAGAAGTGCTGCTTTTCCTCCGGCGTCAGCGCCGCGGTGGGCTCGTCGAAAATGAAGATTCGGGCGTCGTGCTGAACGGCGCGGGCGATCTCCACCATCTGCTTCTTGGCCGCACCGAGCGAGGAGACGAGCGCGTTGGGGTCGACAGGGAAGCTGAGCCGCTGAAGCTGGAGCTGCGCCTCGATGTTGACCCGCCGGAGGCGGTTGAAGAAGCGCTCCTCGCCGAGGAACAGGTTCTGCGCCACCGTCATCGACGGCACGAGGTTGGTCTCCTGGAAGACCATCGCCACGCCGCCGGCGAGCGCCTCGCCCGGTGAAGCGAAGCTCCGCGGCCGGCCTTCGACGAGCATCGTTCCGCTCGTCAGGGGATACAGGCCGGCGAGCACCTTGGTGAGCGTCGACTTGCCGGCCCCGTTCTCGCCGAGCAGCGCGTGAATTTCGCCCTTGCGGAGCGTGAAGTCGACGTCGCGGAAGGCGGCGACGCCCCGGAACAGCTTGCTGGCCGCGCGGAACTCGACCACGTCGGTCATGCGGTCCCTCCCGTCCCGGCATTGAGGGCGACGATGACGCCCGCCCCGCGCGACGCCGCATAGAGCCGGCCGCCCAGTTCGGCGATCGCCGTGATCCCGTGGATGCCGCCGTCGGCCCGCGAATGGAACGTGGCCACGGGCCGCAGGTCGTGGTCGAGGCGCACAACGAGCCCGTAGGAGCGCGACGGCGCCCACGGCTTCATGATGCCCATCTGCCGGACGGAGCCGGCCTGCAGCGGCTCGGTGAGGCCGCGGCCGTCGCCGAAGTCGGGGCCGATCCATGCCTCCTGCGGAATCGTCGCCATCATGGCATGGCGATAGTCGTCCTCGCGCAGGACGAACTCGGTGAGCTGCCGGCGCGGCGCGAAGAGTGCGAGCCAGAGGCCGCCATCGCCGGCCGGTGCGAGCCGCGCTGGGTAGGCCGGCAGGTCCTCGAGCAGGCGTGTCCCGCCGGGCAGCCCGACGAGGCGGTGCCGCCAGCTCTCGGCCACGACCAGCCGCCCGCCCGCCACCGCGACGCCGTGGGGGAAGGCAATGCCGTCGGCCAGCACCTGCGGCACCCCGTCCAGCAGGCGGCAGGAGAGGAGGCGGCCGCTCGCGCCGTGGCTGATGAGGTCGCGCTTCCAGTCCGATCGGCGATGCGTCGTGGAGCCGATGGCGAGAAGGAGTTCCTCGTTGTCGCGGAAGATGCCGGCGACGACGCAGCCGCGATCGGGTGCAGGGAGGTCGACCGCCTTCCAGGTGCCCGCGAGCGTGCCGACCATGACGCCGTGACCCTCGATGCCGACCGCGATCGTCCCGTCCGGTGAGGCGGCGACCATGGTGAGCGGGCCCTCGAAGCGGCGGACCGCTTCCGCCGCGCCGGTGGCGGGATCGACGCGGTGAAGCGTGTCGCCGCTCGTCGCAAGCAATGCCTCGCCGGAGA
>JAEZEN010000029.1 GCA_023433185.1 Pseudomonadota bacterium
GGGCAGGGGGCTGCTCGTCGAGAGCCCCGCCCGCTTCCAGAGCTTCCTCGCCGAGGTCGTCCGCGGACGCGGCCTGCCGGGCGTGTTCCTCGTCAAGAGCGACGGCTCGATCGTCGCCGAGGCCGTGCCGGGGTCGCATGCCAACTTCCCGCCGCCGCCGCCATCGGCGATCGCCCAGGCCAAGGAGGAGGACGGCCGACCGGCGCTGATCGCCCCCGGTTCCACCAACATGATCGGCGGGATGGCCGTGCTCGACGGCTACGACGACGTGCTCCTCTATGCCCTCCGCCCGCTGCCCTCCGAGGTGATCCGCCACCTCGCGATGACCGCCGACAACGTCAACCAGTACCGGGCGCTCGAGGCGAGCCGGGTGAGCGTCCAGCTCGCCTTCGGCATCATCTATCTCGGCATGGCGCTGGTCGTGCTGCTCTCCGCGATCTGGCTCGGCATCGCCTTCGCCAACCGGATGGTCGCACCGATCCGCCGGCTGATCGACGCCGCCAAGCAGGTGTCGCAGGGCAACCTCGCGGTCCGCGTACCGGCCCGGAAGGCGGAGGGCGACCTCGGCGATCTGAGCGAGACCTTCAACACCATGACCGACCAGCTCCGCAGCCAGCGCGCGGAACTGCTGGCCGCGAACTCGCAGATCGACAGCCGCCGCCGCTTCACCGAGGCGGTGCTTTCGGGCGTGACCGCGGGCGTGATCGGCATCGACGGCGAGGGTCGGATCACGCTCGCCAATCGCACGGCGACGCGCTTCCTCGGCCTGAGCGACGGCTCGATCGAGCGCAAGCCGGTCGTCGAGGTCGTGCCGGAACTCCGGAGCGTCGTCGACGCCGCCCTCCGCGACGACCGGCCGGAACACCGCGGCCAGATATCGCTGACCCGCGGCGGACGCGAGCGCACCGTCAACGTCCGGGTGACCACCGAGGGCGCCACTGACGGCGTCCACGGCTACGTCATCACGCTCGACGACATCACCGATCTCGTCTCGGCCCAGCGCAGTTCGGCCTGGGCCGACGTCGCCCGGCGCATCGCCCACGAGATCAAGAATCCGCTGACGCCGATCCAGCTGTCGGCCGAGCGCCTCCGCCGGAAGTTCGGCAAGGTCATCCACGAGGATCGCCAGGTCTTCGACCAGTGCACGGACACGATCATCCGCCAGGTCGGCGACATCGGGCGCATGGTCGACGAATTCTCCTCCTTCGCGCGGATGCCGAAGCCGGCCTTCGAGGTCCGCAACCTGTCGGACGCGATCCGCGAGTCGGTATTCCTGCTCGAGGTCGCGCATCCCGACATCGCCTTCAAGGTCGACCTGCCGGACGAACCGCTGCTAGGCCACTTCGACGCGCGCCTCGTCTCGCAGGCCTTCACCAACATCGTGAAGAACGGCACCGAGGCCATCGCCGCCCTGCCGCCGGAGGAACGCGGCGGGGCAAGAATCAACGTCGCCGCGCGCACCGAAGGCGACGAGATCATCGTCGATGTCGTCGACACCGGCATCGGCCTTCCCTCCGAGCACCGGCACCGACTGCTCGAGCCCTACATGACGACGCGCGAGAAGGGTACCGGCCTCGGTCTCGCCATCGTCACAAAGATCATCGAAGAGCATGGCGGCCGAATCGAGCTCCTCGACTCCCCCGAGGTCCAGCGCGGCGGCCATGGGGCACTCATCCGCATCACGCTGCCGGCCCTGGCGGCGGAGGCCGCTTCACCGGTGTCCGAGTCCGAGGGTGTGATCTGATGACGCCGCTGGGTTCTGACATTCTCATCGTTGACGACGAGACGGACATCCGTGAGATCGTCGCCGGCATCCTCTCCGACGAAGGCCACGGGACGCGGACGGCCGCCGATGCCGACAGTGCGCTGGCCGAGATCGCGAAGCGCCGGCCGACGCTCATCTTCCTCGACATCTGGCTGCAGGGCAGCAAGGTCGACGGGCTGGCGCTTCTCGACACGATCAAGAAGGACCATCCGGACCTGCCGATCGTGATGATCTCGGGCCACGGCAACATCGAAACCGCGGTCTCCGCCATCCGCCGCGGGGCCTACGACTACATCGAGAAGCCGTTCAAGTCCGACCGGCTCGTGGTCGTCGCCGAGCGGGCGCTCGAGGCGTCCAAGCTCCGGCGCGAAATCCGCGAGCTCCGCGAGCGGAGCGGCGAGGCGACCGAGCTCGTCGGCTCGTCGGGCACGATGAACCACCTCAGGCAGCTCATCGAGAAGGTCGCGCCGACCAACAGCCGGATCATGATCTCGGGCCCATCGGGCTCCGGCAAGGAAGCGGTGGCGCGCGCGATTCACCGCCTGTCGCTGCGCTCGGGGGGGCCGTTCGTCGTCCTCAACGCCGCGACGATCACGCCGGAGCGGATGGAGGAGGAGCTTTTCGGGACCGAGCCGAACAACGGGGCCGGGCGCCGCGTCGGTGCGCTCGAGGAAGCGCATGGCGGCACGCTCTATCTCGATGAGATCGCGGACATGCCGCGCGAGACACAGAACAAGATCCTTCGCGTCCTCGTCGACCAGACCTTCCAGCGCATCGGCGGGATGACGCGCGTCAATGTCGACGTGCGGATCGTCTCCTCGACCGCCCGCGATCTCGAACGGGAGATCGCGGAAGGGGCGTTCCGCGAGGATCTCTTCCATCGGCTTGCGGTCGTGCCGATCCGCGTGCCGGCGCTTGCGGAGCGCCGCGAGGACATCCCGGAGACGGTCCGCCACTTCGTCGACCTCATCTCCAAGTCGACCGGACTGCCGCGGCGGCCGATTGCGGACGATGCGCTTGCCGTGCTCCAGGCCCATGACTGGCCGGGAAACCTCCGGCAGCTCCGCAACAATGTCGAACGTCTCCTCATCCTCGCCCGCGGCGACGAGTCCGAGACGATCACGGCGGAACACCTGCCGGCCGAGATCGGCGAAATGCTGCCGACCACGCCGGGGCGGGCAGGGGGCGAGCACCTGATGTCCCTGCCGCTCCGCGACGCCCGCGAGATCTTCGAGCGCGAGTACCTCCGTGCCCAGGTCAACCGGTTCGGGGGCAACATCTCGCGGACGGCCGAGTTCGTCGGCATGGAGCGGTCGGCGCTGCACCGCAAGCTCAAGTCGCTCGGCGTCGGCTGACGGAACGGGACGGGCGGGGGAACTCTCGATGCGGGTTGTGATCTGTGGCGCCGGTCAGGTCGGCTTCGGCATCGCCGAGCAACTCGCCGCGGAAGAGAACGACGTGTCCGTCATCGACACCTCGCCCCAGCTCATCCAGGCGATCCGCGACACCCTCGACGTGCGCGGCCTTGTCGGCCATGGCGCCCACCCCGACGTGCTCGCCCAGGCGGGGATCGACCAGGCCGACATGCTGATCGCCGTCACCCTCTATGACGAGGTGAACATGGTGGCCTGCCAGGTCGCCCACTCCCTGTTCAACGTGCCGACCAAGATCGCCCGCATCCGGTCCCAGGCCTATCTCCAGCCCCACTGGGCCGACCTGTTCTCGACCGAGCATCTGCCGATCGACGTGATCATCTCGCCCGAGGTCGAGGTCGGCGAGATGGTGCTCCGCCGCCTGGCGACGCCCGGCGCGTCGGACTTCGTCCGCTTCGCCAATGGCGACGTGGTCGTGATCGGCATCGACATCGAGGAGAACTGCCCTGTCGTCGACACCCCGCTGTCCCAGCTGACGGAGCTTTTTCCCGACCTCAAGGCGGTGGTGGTCGGCATATTCCGCGAAGGCCGCCTGTTCGTGCCGCGCTCCTCGGATGCGATGCTCTTCGGCGACCGGGTCTATGTCGTCTGCGCCGCCGACCAGGTTCGCCGCACCCTCGGAATTTTCGGCCACGAGGAACAGGAAGCGCACCGCGTCGTCATCGCCGGCGGCGGCAATATCGGCCTCTACGTTGCGCACTCCCTCGAGGCACGCGGTTCGCGGGCGAAGATCAAGATCATCGAGGCTTCCCGCGAGCGTGCCATCCGCATCGCCGACCAGCTGCGTCGCACCGTCGTCCTGCACGGCAACGCCCTCGATCAGGAAATCCTTCGCGAGGCCGACATCAAGGATGCCGACACCATGGTGGCGCTGACCAACGACGACGAGGTCAATGTCCTCGCCTGCGTCATGGCCAAGCGCCTCGGCTGCCGCTCGAGCATGGCCCTCCTCAACAACCGCTCCTATCCGGCCCTCAGCGGCGGACTTGGCATCGATGCCACGGTCAATCCGCGCGGCGTGACGATCTCGAAGATTCTCCAGCATGTCCGCCGGGGCCGCATCCGGGGTGTCCACACCATCGAGAACGGCCTTGCGGAGGTGATCGAGGGCGAGGCGCTGGAGACCTCGCCGCTGGTCGGCCGGCCGCTCCGCGATCTGCACCTGCCCGTCGGCATACGCATCGGGGCGATCTACCGCGAAGGGGAGGTGCTGATTCCGGAAGGATCGCTCCAGATCCTGCCGAAGGATCGCGTCGTCATCTTCGCGACCGCCGACCGGGTGCGGCAGGTCGAGCAGATGTTCCGCGTCAGCCTCGAATTCTTCTGATCGCAGCGGGATGATCGGAGTCTTCCACCTCCTCGCCCAGGCAACCGGCTGGCTTGCCGTCGCGACGTTCCTTCCTGCGGGCATCGCATTCGCGACCGGCGACCGTCTCGCCGGCAATGCCTATCTGCTGGTCGCCGTGATGCTCGGCTTCCTCTCCGGTGCGCTGATCCTGGCGCTGCGGGGCCGCCGCCGCGGCCTCAGCCGGGTGGGGAGCTACATCCTGATCTTCGCGATGTGGCTGACCATCCCGCCGATCGCCGCCATTCCGCTGGCCCTTTCGGGCGATGTCGGCTACCTGACCGCCCTGTTCGAGACGGTCTCCGGCCTGACGACGACAGGTGCCTCGGCCATCCCGAGCGTGGCGGTCATCGGCCCGGCGGGGGTCTTCTTCCGCGCCGAACTGCAATGGCTCGGTGGATTCCTCACGCTGGTGACGGTGGCAACGGTCCTCGCGGCGACCGGCCTCGGCGGCCTTTCTCGCAGCCAGGTCGCGCTCGTGTCCGGCGTCGAGGACCGGCTCGGGCGCATCCTGACCGGGGTCCGGCAGATCTTCGTTGCCTACGCCGCGGTGACGGTGGTCTGCATCGTGCTCCTGATCCTCTCGGGCATTCCGCCCTTCGAGGCGGTCTGCATCGGCCTGGCGACGCTCTCGACCGGCGGGTTCATGCCGATCGACGGAACGTTCGCGGACTACGACAGCGACGTGGCCAACATCGTGGTGTCGGTGTTCATGCTGGTCGGCGCGACGAGCATCGTCTGGCAGCGCATGGTGATCGAGGGGCGCTGGCATCAAGTGTCCCGGCACCGCGAGAGCTACTGGGTGATCGGGACGGCGCTGGCCCTCGGCATCCTCTACGTCTTCGCCTTCGCCGATCCGCTGGGCACGACCGGTGCGACCCAGCCGCACTGGATCAGCGCCGGACTTCTCACCGGCATATCCGTGCTCACCACCACCGGATTCGAGGCCCACCCGGGGGCTTTCATCGCGATCCCGATCACGCTGGCGCTCGTCGTGGCGCTGGTCGGCGGCTCGGGCCTGTCGACGTCCGGCGGCCTCAAGCAGTACCGTATCGGTGCGCTGATGGTGCTGTCGGGGCTCGAGCTGCGGCGTCTGCTCTATCCGCACAGCGTGCGGGAACCGAGCGCCGGCAGCATCCCGTACAGCCTCGACATGATGAAGGCGATCCTCAGCTATCTGTTCGTCAGCCTCCTGGTGATGGCGGTGGCGATGCTCCTGCTGTCGCTGTCGCTTCCCGATTTCCCGGCCGCGTTCACGGCCACGATCGCGGCTTTCGCCAATATCGGGCCGCTCTACGCTGCCGGTTGGCAGGATGCTGTGACATGGACGCCCTATCCGGAGTTCGAGCCATTTGCGAAAATGGTGATGATCGTGACGATGATTCTCGGCCGGCTGGAAGTGCTCGTCGTCTTTGCCGCCTTCAACCTCTCCTACTGGCGCTCCTGAACACGCATGTCCCGCATCGCCTACGTCAACGGCCGCTACGTCCGGCATCGCGACGCCTCCGTGCATGTCGAGGACCGCGCCCTGCAGTTCGGCGACGGCGTCTATGAGGTCTGCGAGGTGCGGAATGGCCGGCTCATCGACGAGCAGCGCCACCTTGCGCGGCTCGCCCGTTCGCTCGCCGCCATCCGGATTCCGCAGCCCATGGACGCGGCGGCGCTCGGCGTCGTTCTTCGCGAACTGGTCCGCCGGAACCGGGTCGTCAACGGGATCGTCTATCTCCAGGTGACGCGCGGCACCGCGCCGCGCAACCATCCGTTTCCATTGAAGCCCGTCCGGCCCGGCGTGATGGGCACTGCCAAGTCCCTCGACGCCGCCGAGGGCGGGCGGCGCGCGGAGCAGGGAATCGCCGTCGTCACCGTCCCAGACAATCGGTGGGGGAGGGTGGACATCAAGCCGGTCGGCCTCCTCCCCAATGTGCTCGCCAAACAGGCGGCCCGCAACGCCGGGGCCTTCGAGGCCTGGTTCGTCGACGCCGCGGGCAACGTGACCGAGGGCGCATCGACCAATGCCTGGATCGTCACCGCCGACGACCGGCTGGTGACGCGCCACACCGACCACGGCATCCTGCCCGGAGTGACGCGCTCGGTTCTGCTCGATGTCGCGGCGGCGCTCGGGCTGACCCTCGATGAGCGGCCGTTTTCGGTTGCCGAGGCACAGGCGGCCAGGGAGGCGTTCCTCAGCGGGTCGTCGGCAACCGTGCTTCCGGTCGTATCGATCGACGGTGTGGCGGTCGGCTCCGGCAGGCCGGGGCCCGTCGCCCGCCGGCTCCGCGCGGTGTTCCACGATCATGCCGAGACGGCGCCGGCATGGTCCGTGCATCGCGGCAGGGCAGAGGACAAAATTCCCGGATGACGGCCATCGCAATAATCGGCACACTACGCAACAACCGGCTGTGAACGACGCGAGGCGGCTGGATTCGACCGCAAATGCCCAAAAAGAATGAGACGGAAAAATGGCGGATCGCGCACAAAACCTGCAAGATACCTTTCTGAATTACGTCCGGAAGAACAAGGTCCCCCTCACGATCTTCCTTGTGAACGGCGTGAAGCTCCAGGGCATCGTGACCTGGTTCGACAATTTCTGTGTCCTGTTGCGACGCGACGGGCACTCGCAACTCGTCTACAAGCACGCCATATCAACCATCATGCCCGGCGCGCCCCTGCAGTTGTTCGAACCGCAGGAAGAACCCGCCGGCCGGGAGTCCGATTGAACGAGACCGAAGACAGGAAGCGCCAACGCGCCAGGGATGAGGCACCGCGCCACGCCGGGCGCGCCCTCGTTCTGGTGCCGCTCATTCGCGAACGGAAGGCGGAGGAGGGGGCTCCGGACCGCGATGCCGCCGCCAGGGTCGAGGAAGCCGCGGGCCTTGCCCGGGCGATCGACCTTGAGGTCGTCGATGCGGTCGGGGTGCCGCTCGCGAGCTATCGTCCCGCCACGCTGTTCGGGGCCGGCAAGGTCGCGGACCTCGGGGCGACGATCGCCCACGATGAAGTCGGGCTGGTCATCGTCGACCATGCACTTACCCCGGTGCAGCAGCGCAATCTCGAGAAGGCCTGGAAAGCCAAGGTCATCGATCGCACCGGGCTGATCCTGGAGATCTTCGGTGAGCGCGCGCAGACCCGGGAGGGGCGCCTGCAGGTCGAACTGGCGCACCTGACGTATCAGAAGAGCCGGCTGGTGCGGAGCTGGACCCATCTCGAGCGCCAGCGCGGCGGATTCGGTTTTCTCGGCGGTCCCGGCGAGACCCAGATCGAGGCCGACCGCCGGGTGATTTCCGACCGGATCGACAAGATCAAGAAGGAAATCGGCACCGTCGTGACGCGTCGCCGCCTGCAGCGCCGGAGCCGCAAGCGCTCGGGCTACCCGGTGGTGGCGCTGGTCGGCTACACCAATGCCGGCAAGTCGACGCTGTTCAACGCGCTGACGCGGTCGGGCGTCTTCGCCGACGACCGCCTGTTCGCGACGCTCGATCCCACGCTGCGGCGTGTCGACCTGCCCAACGGCACGGGAATGATCCTGTCCGACACGGTGGGGTTCGTCTCCGATCTGCCGACGACGCTCGTCGCCGCCTTCCGGGCGACCCTCGAGGAGGTCGCGGAAGCCGACCTGATCCTCCATGTCCGCGACATCTCGCATCCCGATACGGAGTCCCAGGCCCGCGACGTGGCCGCCGTGCTGCACGACCTCGAGATCGACGTGAACGACCCGGCCCGCGTCATCGAGGTCTGGAACAAGATCGACCAGATACCGCTCGACGAGCGGCCGCCGCGCTTCGTGCTGCCCCGCGCCGCCACCGGCAGGTCCGAGGCGAGCCCGCTGGTCGTCTCGGTTGCGGCCTTGACCGGGGAGGGGCTCCCCGACCTTCTCCACGCCATCGAGGAGCGTGTGGCCGAGAGCGCCATCCTCTTCCGTGTGGAACTGAGCGGCGAGGGCGTCGCCGCGCTCCATCGGCTCTACGAGTTCGGCGAAGTCCTCAGCCGCGAGGACCGCGAGGATGGTTCGGTTGCCGCCCTGGTCCGCGTGCCGGCGGAGACGGTCGGGCGCTTCGACGCCGCGTTTCCGAGGTCACGCCGTGAAACGCGGGCGCCGGGAGCCCAGCGTGCCCCAGCGGGGGCAGGCGCCTCGCCGGGTTAGGCTGGCCCATCGGCCGCCTTGGCGGCCTGCCACAACGCCTCCATCTCGTCGAGCGATGCATCGGCGGGGCTGCGGCCTTCCACGGCCAGCGCCGCTTCGATCGCCGCAAAACGACGCTCGAACTTGGCATTGGTTCCGCGGAGCGCCTGTTCCGGATCCGTCCCGACGTGCCGGGCGAGGTTGACGACCGCAAAAAGGAGGTCGCCGATCTCGTCCGCCACCCGTTGCCCGGTCACGTCCTGCGCATCGAGCTCGACCTCGATCTCGCCGATCTCCTCCCGGAGCTTCGCCAGCACCGCTCTGGGGTCGTTCCAGTCGAACCCGACCGTCGACGCCTTCTCCTGCAGCTTCACGGCGCGCTGCAGGGGCGGCAGGCCGCGACCGACACCCGCGAGGACCCCGGCGCGATCGGTATCGGCCAGTCCCGCCGCGATCCGCGCGGCGCGCCGCTCGGCCTTCTCCTCGGCCTTGACCGCCTCCCAGAAACCCTTGGCCGCACCCGCCGCCCGGGCCGTCTCGTCGCCGAAAACGTGCGGGTGGCGGCGGATCATCTTCGTGGTGATGGCCTCGACGACGTCCGGGAAGGCGAAGGCGCCGGCTTCCTCGGCCATGCGCGCATGGTACACGACCTGGAGCAGCAGGTCGCCGAGCTCCTCCCGGAGATCGACGAGGTCGTTCCGCGCGATCGCCTCGGCGACCTCATGGGCCTCCTCGACGGTGTAGGGCGCGATCGAGGCGAAGTCCTGTACGATGTCCCAGGGACAGCCGCTCACCGGGTCGCGCAGCGCCGCCATGATCTCCACGAGGCGCTGGATGTCGCGGGAGGGTTTCACGAGGCAGCTTCCTTCATGGCCGGCCACCAGTGACGCGAGTCGCATAAGATATATTATGGAACATGAATCGATGCGTCCGGCGTCTTTCGGGTGTGTCAGAGCGTGATGACCAGACCGTCATGGGCGGGTTCCACATGCGCCGGCAGTTCCGCACGTAGCGCATCATAGTCGAGGCTGAAGTCCATGTGGGTCAGGAAGGCGCGCCGCGGCTTCAGCCGCTCGATAGCCGCGAGCGATTCGGCGAGGCTGAAGTGGCTCGGGTGCGGATCGCGGCGCAAGGCATCGACGATCCACACGTCGCATCCTTCGACCAGCGCCTCAGAAACGTCGTCCAAGGCGCTGACATCGCACGAATAAGCAAGTCCGTGAACCTTGAAGCCAAGCGTCTCGATCGACCCGTGGCGCTGGCGGTATGGCATCAGCTCCATGACGCCGCCGGCACCGGCGATCCGGACCGGTTCATAGGCCTCGATCCGGTTGAGCCGGAGGGTCGGCGGATAGCTGCCGCCGGGGGGCGTCTCGACACAGTAGCGGAAGGCCTCGAGGATGCGCTCGGACGTGGCCTGGTCGGCGTAGACCTCGACCAGCCGCCGCGTGCTCATCCAGAATGCGCGCAGGTCGTCGATGCCGTGGAGATGGTCGGCATGGGCGTGGGTATAGACGACGGCATCGATGTGGCCGACACCCGCCGCCAGCAGTTGCTCGCGCATGTCGGGACTGGTGTCGACGAGAACCGTCGTTGTCCCGCCATCCGCGCCGACCTGCCGGAGCAGCAGTGAGCATCGCGTCCGCCGGTTTCTCGGCTGCGCCGGGTCGCAGAGGCCCCAGTTGTTGCCGATGCGCGGCACGCCGGGCGATGGGCCGCAGCCGAGGATCGTCGCTACGAGCCGACTCAAGAGGTTCGCCCGATCTTGTTGAACAAGCGAAGGAAATTCTCAGTGGTCGCAGCCGCGATGGCATCGGCCGTGACGCCCTTCACGTCGGCCAGTACCTTCGCGGTCTCGACGACGAAGGACGGCTCGTTGCGGCGCCCGCGATGCGGCGGCGGCGCCAGAT
>JAEZEN010000035.1 GCA_023433185.1 Pseudomonadota bacterium
AGGCAGGGGGATGTCCACCGTGACGGCCGCGCCGCGGCCGTCGTCCAGGTCGTCGAGTTGCGGATCCTCGCTGAAGGTGGCCGTTTCAGCCGTCGTCGGACTGGCGCGCGCCGGCGCGGTGCCCGCACCCTCGTCGTACTGGACGGTCGCCACCAGTGTCCGGCCCGAGGTTTCCACAGGCTTGGAGCGATTGGGGGAGGGCGTGGCGGTGGCGCTCTTCGGGGCATCGGCATCGGCGGCGTCCGGCACTGCGTCATCCCGCGCCGCGGCCGGCCCCGGGCTCCCCTTCGCGGCCTCCTCGGCGACCGCATCGGCGGTGAGAATGCGCGGCGAGGGATCAGCGCAGGTATTGTCGAGCTTCGTCTTGCCGTCGAGCGTCGAGACCCGCACCTTGGCGATCCCGGACCTGACCATGCCGAGTTCCTCGGCGGCGGCCCGGGTCACGTCGATCACCCGCCCGCCGACGAACGGACCGCGATCATTGACCCGGACGATGACCGAGCGGCCATTGTCGAGGTTCTCGACGCGGACCTTGGTGCCGAAGGGGAGGGTGCGATGCGCCGCCGTCATGCCGGACCCGCTCGAGGCCTCCCCGCTCGCGGTCTGCCCGCCCAGATCGTACCAGGCCGCCTTGCCGCACTGCGCGGCGTGCGCATGGCCCGACACCAGCGCCGTCCCGACCATCGCGACGAGCACTCCCGGCAGCGAGATTCCCCGCGACTTCACCACGCCACTCCTGCCCCTGGCGGACGTCACCACCCGAATTGGTGATTCCCGTTAAGGTTTGCGGCAAATGCGGCTGGAATGCGGCTCCGGGCAGCCAATCCAACGGCGGAAGGCTGGCGGCAGGGCTCCCAGGTGGAACCGGATGGCGATGGGGATCGTTGCGGCTGCTGTATTTTTCCGTTGGCGACGTGGCGTACGCGGGGCACTATGAAGCTTGTCGTGCCGTCCCTGGAGGTGCCGTAATGTACGGACTTGCCGTGCGGGGCGCGCTTGCCCTCGCCATCAGCGCTGCGCTTGCCGCGGCGGCGGGTGCGCAATCGTCGGTTCCGCTCCACCTCGAATGCGCCGGCCCTTTCGGTCCCGACGGCAGCGAAGCCGATCTCCGGCAGGTGTTCGGCGACCAAAACGTTCTGGCCGAGACGATCGACGGACCTGAAGGCTCGGTGCTCGACGCGACGCTGGTCTTTCCCGACGACCCGACCCGCCGGCTGGTCGTGCTGTGGCAGGAAGAGTCGGGGCGGTCGAAGCCGGCCGCGATCATCATCCGCGACGATTCGGAGTGGATCGGACCCGGGGGCCTGCGCCTCGGCGAGACGCTCGCCGAGGTCGAGGCGGTCAACGGCGCGCCCTTCAACGTGCTCGGCTTCGGCTGGGACTATGGCGGCGCGGCGAGCTTCCCGAGCGGTGTCTTTGCCGAGATTCCCGGCGCGTGCGTGCTGAGCCTGTCCTTCGACCTCGACTGGAGCAGGGACTACGGCCCCGAGTTCGACCCGATCATGGGCGACCAGGAACTGCGCTCCGACGACCCGCAGCTCCGCGCCGCGGCGCCGATCATCGGCTATCCGGGCGAAGATATCTTCTTCGACGACATGTTCGAGTAGGGCGGCGGGGCCGATCCCGCGCGGCGGGCCACGGTCGCCGGGTCCGCTCGACAACCTTCCCTTTGAACTTTTCCAGAATGCGGCGATGATGCCTCCCTGAGAGTCGCAATCGGGGGGAGGAACACGAATGGCCGTGCAGCCATCGCGACGCGACCTGATCCTTGCCGCGGTCACCGCAGCCATCGCCTCGGCCGGAACGCTGGGCTTCCCGCAAGCGCTGTACGCGGCCGCCGAGGTGACGCCCGAAGCCTTCCTCGGCTTCTCCGAGCGCGTGACCGGGGTCAGGGGGCTCGATCTCGGCGTCGCCACGACGATCCTCGGCGGCTTCCTCGCCACCGGCCACGGCACCGAGCTCGCCATCCTCGTCTCCGAGCCGGGCAATTCCTTCACCCCGCTCGCCAATGCCGTGAACGCTGCGTGGTACTCGGGCCTCGTCACCACGGCGGCCCTGGACGGCGCGGGCACCGGGCAGGAGGTTGCGGACTTCACCGGCGCGCTCGTCTGGCAAGCGCTGACCTTCAGCAAACCGTTCGGCGAATGCGGCGGCGAGACCGGCTACTGGGCCGATCCGCCCGAGGCATAGGAAGACATCGACCATGGCTGACGACATCAACGCCGACGTGGTCATCGTCGGCTCCGGCATCTCGGGCGCGATCATGGCGGCGAAGCTCGCCGCGGCGGGCCTCAAGGTGGCGATCCTCGAGGCGGGCAAGAGCGTCGACCGGCAGGATGGGGTGGAACGCTACTGGAACGCGGTCATCAAGGTGCCGGAGTGCCCCTATCCGCCGGTGCCGCAGGCGATGCATCCGATCTCCAACGACCTCGACTACTGGTACCGCCAGACGGGGCCGGACAAGTTCGCCAGCACCTACATCAAGGTCGTGGGCGGCACGACCTGGCACTGGCTCGGTACCTGCCTCCGTCTGGTGCCGAACGACTTCCGGCTCAAGTCGCTTTACGGGCAGGGCGTCGACTGGCCGATCAGCTACGACGACATCGAGCCCTTCTATGGCCAGGCCGAGGACGAGATCGGCGTGTCGGGCGATTCGGCCAGCGACCTCGGCTCGCCGCGCACCACCCCCTATCCGATGGCCGAGATCCCGCAGACCTATCTCGACAAGGGCTACGTCAAGGCGCTGACCGGCACGATCTACGATGTCCGCTCGACGCCCCAGGGCCGCAACTCCGATACCCGGGACGGCCGTCCGCCCTGCTGCGGCAATGCGAGCTGCATCCCGATCTGCCCCGTCCAGGCCAAGTACGACGCCACCGTCCATGTCGGGCGCGCGGTGGCGGCGGGGGCCGTGCTCCACGAGGCGAGCACCGCGGTCTTCGTCGAGGTCGGTGCCGACCGGACCGTCGGCGCGGTGCGCTTCAAGCGCTGGGACGGCAGCGAGGGCCGGGCGACCGGCAAGGTCTTCGTGATCGCGGCGCACGCCATCGAGACCCCGCGCCTGCTCCTCAACTCCAAGAGCGAGGCGACGCCGAACGGCGCGGCGAATTCCTCCGACCAGGTCGGGCGCAACCTCATGGACCACCCGACCCAGCTCTCCTGGGCGCTGGCGCACGACGCGCTCTATCCCTACAGGGGGCCGCTCTCGACCTCCGGCATCGAGAACCTCCGCGACGGCGATTTTCGCAAGGAACGAGGCGCCTTCCGCATCGAGATCGGCAATGACGGCTGGTCGTGGCCCACGGGCGCCCCGATCTCCACCGCGCAGGATCTTGCGGCCCAAGGGCTCCGCGGCGGCCCGCTCGACAACGCGCTGCGCTACCAGACCGAGCGCCACATCCGGCTCGCCTCCCTCGTCGAGCAGCCGCCCGACCCCGAGAACCGCGTCACCCTCGACGATACGGCCTACGACATCTACGGCGTCGGCGTGCCGAAGATCGCCTATCGGATCGACGACTACACCAAGGCCGGCTTCGCGGCCTCGGTGCAGGCCCACGACGAGATCTTCCAGAAGCTCGGCGCGACCGGCGTCATCCACAGCCCCGAGGCGCAGGGGGCGGGCCACATCATCGGCACGGCGCGGATGGGCGACGACGCGAGGACCTCGGTGGTCGACCGCGACCTCCGCAGCCACGATCATCCGAATCTCTTCATCCTCGGCTCGTCGGTCTTCCCGACCTCGGCGACGGCGAATCCGACGCTGACCATCGCCGCCCTCGCCCTTCGCGCCGTCGACGCGGTCAAGGCGACGGCGGCGGGGTAGGGGCCGGTTGCGCTTCGCCTACCGGCCGACGATCACGTAGCCGCGGGACTTGCCGCCGTTGTCGGCGTCCGGCGTATCCATCGCGCCGAACAGGGCCGCCGCTTCGACCCAGACCGGCGGGTACTTGTAGCGGGAGACGTCGAGGATGAGGAAGCGGTCGGTGTCGGCGTCGTAGGCGGCGAGCGGCGAGATGTGGCCGCCGGCCTCCTGGCCGATGCCCTTCCGCAGGTAGTTGACGA
>JAEZEN010000068.1 GCA_023433185.1 Pseudomonadota bacterium
CGCCGCCTTCTTGAGGTCGAACAGGCGCCCGTCCCAGCTCGGGATCTGGATGCCCTTGTAGCCCAGGCCCGCCGCCCAGCCGGCCATGCCGTCGAGGCTGTTATACGGCGCCGCATCGCCCGCGAACTGGGCGAGGAAGATCGCCGGACCCTTGATGTTCTTCATCGCGTCCTCCGCTTGTCCCTCGACGCCGCCCTTTCTGGGGGCGGCGCCCGTGATCCCGGTGTCGAGGCCTACAGGTAGTCGTTGAGCAGGCGCTCGAGGTGCTCCTGCTTGCCGCTCTTCGGCTGCGGGTCGAGACCCTTCTTCAGCACGTAGTCGGAGAGGTCGTCCAGCGAGCGCTTGCCCGCGAGGATGGCCTTGCCTTCCTTGCCGTCCCAGCCGGCATAGCGCTCGGCAACGAAGCCGCCAAGCTTGCCGTCCTCGATCATCTTCTCGGCGATGAGCAGGCCGCGGGCGCAGGCGTCCATCGAGGCGACATGGGCCTCGAGCAGGTCGTCCGGGTCGATCGACTGGCGGCGGATCTTGGCATCGAAGTTGAAGCCGCCGCTGCCGAGGCCGCCGTCCTTGAAGATGTAGTAGCAGGCGAGCGCCATCTCAGGGATGTTCATGGCGAACTGGTCGGTGTCCCAGCCGAGCAGGTAGTCGCCGCGGTTGATGTCGATCGAGCCGAGGATACCGAGGGCACTGGCCAGCGCCAGCTCGTGCTCGAAGGTGTGCCCGGCGAGCACGGCGTGGTTCTGCTCGACGTTGAGCTTCACCTCCTTCTCCAGGCCGAACTGCTGCAGCATCCCGTAGATCGAGGCGACGTCGAAGTCGTACTGGTGCTTGGTCGGCTCCTTGGGCTTCGGCTCGATCAGGATCGTGCCCTTGAAGCCGATCTTGTTCTTGTGCTCGACGACCATGGTCAGGAAGCGGCCGAGCTGGTTCAGCTCGCGCTTGATGTCGGTGTTGAGGAGCGTCTCGTAGCCCTCGCGGCCGCCCCACAGCACGTAGTTGGCGCCGCCGAGTTCATGGGTGAGATCGAGGACATTCTTCACCTGCGCCGCGGCATAGGCGAAGACCTCCGGATCGGGGTTGGTCGCGGCGCCGCCCATATAGCGGCGGTGCGAGAAGAGGTTCGCGGTGCCCCACAGGAGGCGGACCTTCGACGTCTCCATCTTCCTGGCGAAGAGCTCGCCGATCTCGCGCACGTTGCGGTTGGATTCGGCGAGCGAGGCGCCCTCCGGCGCGATGTCGCGGTCGTGGAAGGTGAAGAACGGCACGTCGAGCAGGCGGAACATGTCGAAGGCGACATCGGCCTTCTGCCGTGCGCCCTCCATCGGGTCCGCGGCATGCATCCAGGAGCGGTTGAAGGTCTCACCGCCGAAGGGGTCTCCGCCCGGCCAGGTGAAGGAATGCCAGTAGCAGACCGCGAAGCGGAGCTGGTCCTCCATGCGCTTGCCCAGCACCATCTTGTTGGGGTCGTACCAGCGATAGGAGAGCCCCTTGCCCTTGCGGAACTTGATGGGGTCCTTCTGGTTGAAGAACGGCGCGGTCATCGGGGCGTTGCCTCCTTGATGGCGGGATAGAGCTTCGAATAGGCGGCGTGGGCCGCGGCATAGGACTCGACGAGATCGGGGATCGGCTCGACTACTTCGCGGATCGCCGGCGGCGCGCAGACCGCAAACGGGTCGGCGCCGTCGGCGGCGACGAGGCCGAGGCGGGCGGCGCCGAAGGCGGCGCCGAAGTCGCCGTCCTCCGGAACCGCGATCGGCAGGTCCAGCACCGTCGCGATGACGCGGAGCCAGTAGCGCGAGCGCGAGCCGCCGCCGACCGCGATCAGGCGCTTCGGCGCGGCCAGCGGCATGGTCAGCACGTCCATGCAGTCCTTGAACGAGAAGGCGACGCCCTCGAGCACCGCCTGCGTCATGTCGGCACGGCCGGTGGCGGCATCGAGGCCGACGAACGCGCCGCGGATGGCGACGTCGTTGTGCGGCGTCCTCTCACCGGAGAGATACGGCAGGAAGCGCACCGGCGACGGTCCGCGCGGCGTGTCGCCGAGCGTTCCGACAAGCTTTCCGGGGTCCTCCTCCAGCACGTGCGACAACCATTCGAGCGAGCCGGCGGCCGAGAGCGCGACGCCCATCTGGTGCCAGGTCCCCGGCACGGCGTGGCAGAAGGCGTGGACGGCGCCCTCGGGGTTCGCGCGATACTGGTCGGCCGTGACGAAGACGACGCCGGACGTGCCGATCGAGATGAAGCCGGTGCCGGGCGCCACCGCGCCGACGCCGCAGCCCGAGGCGGCATTGTCGCCGCCGCCACCGGCGAGCACCACGTTCGGCCCCATGCCCCAGCGCGATGCGAGTTCGGGCAGGAGCGTGCCGGTCACGGCGCTGCCCTCGAACAGCTCCGGCATGGCCGAGCGGTCGAGATCGGTGAGCGCCAGCATCTCGTCGGACCAGGCGCGCTCGGCGGTCGCGAGCCACAGCGTGCCCGCCGAATCCGACATCTCGCTCGCCTTGTCGCCGGTCAGGCGCAGGCGGACATAGTCCTTGGGCAGGAGGACGGTCTTCACCCTGGCGAAGACCTCCGGCTCGTGCCGCTTCACCCAGATGAGCTTCGGGGCGGTGAAGCCCGGCATGGCGATGTTGCCGGTGATGCGCTCGCTCGGCCCGCTGATCTCCCGCGCCTCCTCCGCAGAACGGCCGTCGTTCCACAGGATGCAGGGACGGAGCACCTTGTCGGCGGCGTCGAGCAGCGTCGCACCATGCATGTGGCCGGAAAGCCCGATGCCCTTGACCGCCGTCATCTCCCTGGGGAAGTCGGCGGCGAGGCCGTCGAGTGCGGCGAGGCAGGCGGTCCACCAGCTTTCCGGATCCTGCTCGGACCAGCCGGGATGCGGGCGGGAGACTTCGAGCCCGGCGCTCCTGCTGCCGAGGATGCGCTGGTCCTGGTCCATCAGGACCGCCTTCACCGAAGACGTTCCTATGTCGATGCCGAGATACATGGCCTCTCCCTGTAGCCGAGTGGGACCGCCCTCTACGGGACGTTGTCGCGGATGAAGATGTCTATGCGGATGCGTTCCTGTCCAGCGTCGTAGGGCATGTTTTCGCGTTCGGCGACGAGGAGCCGCGCCGCGCTTCGTGCCTCGTGCCCCGGATCCTGATTGATGATCGCGTCTATCGTGCCACGGATGAGGTGGCGGCGCGAGAAGGCGGTGAGTTCGTGGGCGATGAAGACGATGTCGCGAGCGCGGCCGCTCGCCTCGAGCGCGGCGACGACGCCGCCATTGCCGGCACCGGCATTGTAGAGGCCCACGAGGTCGGGATGCTCCGCAAGCAGTCCGCGGGCAAGGTCCTCGACCCGCGCGTCGTCGTCGCGCCCCTCGCGTACCGGCAGCAGTTCGAGCGCGGGAAAGTCGCGGGCGATTACCTGCTCGAAGCCGATCTGGCGCTCGATATGGTCGCGGAGCGCCATCGAGCCGGCGATCAGGCCCACCTTGCCGTCCCGCCCGCCGAGAAAACGGCCGAGCAGGCTTGCCGCGGTGCGCCCGGCGGCGGCGTTGTCGATGCCGATATAGTGGGCGCGGCGCGACCGCGGTGCATCGGAGACGAGCGTCACCACCGTCACGCCGGATGCGACCAGATCGTCGATCGCCTGGCGCACGGCGGGATGGTCGAGGGCGACGACCGCGACGCCGTCGACCTCGCCCTGCAGGGCGTCGAGCCCCGCGGCGAGCACGTCGCCGTCGAAGACGTCGACATGGGTGACGCCGATCCGCACCCGCTCGTCCGCCATGTAGTCGGCGGTCACCCGCACGCGCTCGGCGAGCGCCTGCATGAACGCATTGCTGCCCGCCGGCAGCACGAACTGGAAGCGGTACTCGCGACCGCGGGCGAGGCGCGCGGCGAAGCGATCGGGCCGATACTTGAGCCGGGCGATGGCCTGCTGCACCCGCTCGGCCGTCTGGGCGTGAACCCCCGGGCGGCGGTTGAGCACGCGATCCACCGTCGCAAGGCTCACGCCTGCAGCCTTGGCAACGTCTTCGAGCGTCGTCCGAGCCAAATGATTGCTCCCCCTCATCGGCTGATTAGCGCGCCGCGCGGGTCTTTGCAAACCGGTCGTTCGCCCGAAGGCGCCCTGGCGGGGTATCGCACCATTCGGCATCAAGAACTTCAATGCCTGCAATCGGTTGCAGACGGGATCCCGGGCGCGCCGCAAGCCGCTGACGCCGGTCGCTGCGCCGGTGAAGGATCGAGGGGCGTACATCAGGAGCAGGCTTCCGGAGCGTCGACGCCGCGGACATGGCGCCGACGCGGCAAACCGCCTAAAAGCGAACAGCACCCACGATCCGGCAGCAACGATACGCAAATGACCGCAGCCCCCGCCCCCGTCCGCCTCGCCGACTACGCGCCGCCGCCCTACCGCGTCGACGAAGTCCGTCTCGACATCGGCCTGACACCGGAGCGGACGCGGGTGACGGCCCGCCTCGCCATGCGGCCGGCGGAAGGCGCCGCCGGCACGCTGCGCCTCGACGGCGATGAACTCACCTTCCTGTCCGCCGCCATCAACGGGGCCCCGCTCGCGCCGGAACGCTTCGAGGCGGCTCCCGACGGGCTCACGATCAAGGGCGTCCCCGCCACGCCCTTCACGCTCGAGGTCGTCACCGAGATCGACCCGGCGGCCAACACGAACCTGATGGGCCTCTACCGGTCGAATGGAATCTGGTGCACCCAGTGCGAAGCCGAGGGCTTCCGCCGCATCACCTACTTCCCCGACCGGCCGGATGTCCTCGCCGTCTACACGACGCGGATCGAGGCGCCGAAATCCGAGGCGCCGGTTCTCCTGTCGAACGGCAACCTGGTCGAGTCCGGCGACCTCGCCGGTGGCCGCCATTTCGCCATCTGGCACGATCCCTTCCCCAAGCCGTCCTATCTCTTCGCCATGGTGGCCGGCGACCTCGGCGTCGTCGAGGACACCTTCGTGACCGCCTCGGGGCGCGCGGTCGCACTGCGCATCTATGTCGAGCACGGCAAGGAGCACCGCTGCGGCTACGCCATGGATGCCCTCAAGCGCTCTATGCGCTGGGACGAGGAGGCGTTCGGACGCGAGTACGACCTCGACGTCTTCATGATCGTCGCCGTGTCGGACTTCAACATGGGGGCGATGGAGAACAAGGGCCTCAACATCTTCAACGACAAGTACGTGCTGGCCGACCCCGAGACGGCGACCGACGGCGACTTCGCGGGGGTGGAGACGGTCATCGCCCACGAGTACTTCCACAACTGGACCGGCAACCGGATCACCTGCCGCGACTGGTTCCAGCTCTGCCTCAAGGAAGGGCTGACCGTCTTCCGCGATCAGGAGTTCTCCTCCGACGAGCGCTCGCGCGGCGTCAAGCGGATCGGCGACGTCCGTACCCTCCTCGCCCGCCAGTTCCCGGAGGATGCCGGCCCGCTCGCCCATCCGGTGCGGCCCGAGATCTATTCCGAGATCAGCAACTTCTACACCGCGACCGTCTACGAGAAGGGTTCCGAGGTGGTCCGCATGCTCAAGACCATCCTCGGTGACGAAGGCTTCCGGAAGGGCATGGACCTCTATTTCGCGCGCCACGACGGGCAGGCGGTGACGATCGAGGACTTCCTCGCCGCCTTCGCCGACGCGACCGGCGCCGATCTCGGCCAGTTCCGGCTCTGGTACGCGCAGGCCGGCACGCCCGAGGTCCGGGCGCGCGGGACCTACGACGAGGCCACGCGCACCTATACTCTCGCGCTCAGCCAGGCGCTCGCGCCGACGCCGCGCCAGGCGATCAAGCAGACCATGCACATCCCCATCCGCTTCGGGCTGGTCGGGCCCAACGGTGCCGATCTCGACCATGCCGGCGTCAGCGGCGGCACGGTCGACGGCGACGTGCTCCACCTGACGAAGCCCGAGCAGACCTTCGTCTTCAGCGGCGTCTCCGCAAAGCCCGTGCCGTCGCTGCTGCGGGGCTACTCGGCCCCGGTCAAGCTCAGGATGGACGTCGGCAGCGACGAACTCCTCTTTCTCCTTCGCACCGACGCCGATTCCTTCAACCGCTGGCAGGCGGCCCAGCGCCTCGCCAACGCCGCCATGATCGCGGCGACCGAGGACATGCGAGGCGGCGGACGCCCCGCCTTCGAGACGGCCTTCATCGACGCGCTCGCCGAGGTCGCCGAGAGCGAGGCGCTCGAACCCGCGTTCCGGGCCCAGGTGCTGCAGCTGCCCGCCGAGACCGACATCGCCCGCGAGATCGGCCACGACATCGACCCCGACGCCATCGCCGCCGCCCGGAATGCGCTCCGGGCCGCGATCGCCGACCGCATCGGCAGCCGCCTCGCCGCCGTTGCCCACCAGATCGCGGAGCGCAGACCCTTCTCGCCGGACGCGGCTTCGGCCGGGCGGCGGGCCCTCGCCAACGTGGCGTTCGATCTCACGACCGGCAATCGCGCGCCGGAGGCGGTCGCCGCGGTGGTGGCCCGTTTCCACGCCGCCGACAACATGACCGACCGCAGCGCGGCGCTCGCCACCCTCGCCCTCGGCGCCTTCCCGGAGCGGATCGAGGCGTTCGCGGCCTTCTACGAGCGCTACCGCGACGACCACCTCGTCCTCGACAAGTGGTTCATGCTGCAGGCGATGGTCCCGCTCGCGGAGACGCTCGACGAGGTCGGGCGCCTGCAGGACCATCCTGCCTATTCGCGGACCAATCCCAACCGCATCCGCTCGCTGGTCGGCGGCTTCGCCGGCGGCAACCAGACGCAGTTCAACCGGGCCGACGGCGCCGGCTACGATTTCCTCGCCGACTTCATCCTCGACCTCGACCGACGCAACCCGCAGACGGCGGCGCGCCTCCTCACCCACTTCCGCTCCTGGCGCGCGATCGAGCCGGCCCGCCGGCAGCGGGCCGAGGCCGCGCTCCGCCGGATCGCCGCGGCTCCCGATCTTTCGCCGGACACGGGCGACATCATCACCCGGACGCTGGCGTAAAGGAGGAGAGGTTGTTCCTGACGGTCTGGTCTGGGTTACTCGTCGCCACCCACTGGTTGGATCATCCTGTTGATGTTGATGCCCGACGGCATGACTTTCTGCCCTCCCGTACTAGATCCCGTCTCGAAGATCTCGTGCCAAAACGCATAGGTCTGCTTTCCTCCAAACACCGTATTTGAAGCCTCTCGGTTCACCCACAGTGGCAGTCGCGCCAGATTGTCCAAGAAGTTAGAGATGTTGACCCAGAGCTGATCGGGGAACCGATACTGAAAGAGCCGCTCTGTCCGGATGGGTTTACCAAGATTACTGAAGAAATTCTCGGCCACCTGACGCACATAGTCAAGCCAGCAATATAGTATCTCCTCCTTCGCAAGACGGAAAGCCACTAGATGGGACTCCGGTACATCCCCGCCCTGCTGAATCATGTTCTCAATCCGACGCGCACCCAGTTCGTCGTCGAACCGTCCAATGTAGATTCGCTCGGCGATCAACGTCATCAGTTTGACGATCTGCTCCACCTCCAGCGAACGAGGATTCTCCCCGACGTCCTCTCGATGGTTCCACACCGTTTCAAGCATTTTCGACCCAATGAACTTAGAATAAAACGTCTTCTCGATCGAACTGTAGGAAAACGGCTTATCTCCGCTCTTCCCAGCAAAGTCGATATAGTCGCGAAGCTTGTTATCCGGCGAATAGGTCACCGCATCACGAACATTATCGAGAACGTAGCGAGTGACCTGTCTTTGCTCGCCCTTGAAAAACTCGACGAGATTCTTCTCTGAGAATCCCTCGAAGTCGTCATCTAAGTTCTTCTCAGCCCGGTACCGAGCCATGCGATCCCGCAAAATTTGCGAGCCCAACCGGCGTTGAACCGACTTGTCGAAGGCGACCTGTCGAAGCGTGGTGCCAGCATTGGTGTTGGTAGTGAGTAGCACATCGAAGTCGGGGTCGATGAAGACCCGCACTGGCAGGCTGGTCACGCCGAGCATGATTTGTGCCGCCGCCTTGTGTTGGCCGTCGAAAATGTTGACCTGCGCGCTTGGCAGCTCTGCGGACGCGATCCAGCCCAATGCCACATGCAACTGTGGACGCTTTCGGAAGAATTTTTCCACGAGCCCCCGGATATTCGCACCAATCGGTCGGGGGTTAATTTTCTCGTCGTGATACAAAGCTGCGATAGGTAGCAGCGCAAAGAAGTACCGCATTCCCGACAGTTTGTCGGTGTGTATAGGCACCGTTAGGGTATCGTCCCCTGAGACAACAAAGGTGATGGCACCGTCGTCGATCTGAGCACGCAGGGTGCTAGTGGCGCCGTTAAACGCCTTGAGGACATCATTGAGGTTCGGGCCGCGATCGTCGCTATCGGCGCTCTCCGCGATTTGATCAAAGCGAGCGAGAACCCGAGCGACGCGAAGGTCCGCGGCCTGCTTGGACCTATTGTAGCTCGCAAGCGTCAGAGCAAAATTGTCCGGCCCATCAGGACCGTTGTCCCGTGTGGGGATAATGTGGTCAACGTCGAGCTCGTGCACACCTATAATCATCTCCTTTCCGGAGATGAAACACTTGCCGCCTTGCTGGTTCCACAATTGCTTCTCCAGGATTGCGCGATCTTCTTTGTTCAATTTGCTTAGATAAAGCGAACCCATTTGCCCCCCTGGTAACGCCTTCGGTTGTGGTCCAGCCGCGTCAATAGCCTGCCAGGTCGGTTGTACCAGACTCGATCTCTGGCGTGGAACGGGAATGCGTCGCCTAGCGAGGCAGTCGCCCGCCACCAGCCATCATCACACGCGTTCTGCACCGAATCAGCGTTAACCATTTCTTGCTGGACAACACGATTCCGCTCGATTCAAATGGACTGATTCGCAGGGCTCAGCTGCCAGGAAGGCGCTGGAAATCGAGCAAATTCAAGGAGGAAGGGGGCACGGCATGGCGCGGACAGAGGCGGTCGAGCCGTCTGTCGCGAAGCGAACCCTGCTGTCCGGCTTCCGGCTCCCGCGTCAGGCGGCGGTCTCCGGTCATGCCAGGCTTCTCGCCCGCCCCGCCTACCAGCGCCTCCTCGCTGCGGAGCCGCTGCTCCGGCGCCTGATCCCCGTCCTCATCGTGATCTTCCTGCTGATCGTCGGGCTGGCGCGCTTCGTCGAACTCTACCAGTTGCGCGCCGAACGCGACTACGACGCCCGCGAGACGATAGGCCTGATCGCGGCGGTCATCACCGGGTCGCTGCGCGACACCGCGGAAAGCGAGTCCCCCTCGGCGGTCGGCTACCTCAACGCCCTCGCCGATGCCCTCCCCCGCGGAGCGACCAGTGACGGGCGGCGCATCTATGTCGCCGACGCCGCCGGCACCGTCGTCGCCACCGCACCGCGCGACCTCGACCACGAGGGCATCCCGCTCACCGACATCCTTGGCGAAGCGCAGCCGCTGACGGTCTTCGGCCAGCGCGCCGGCGTGCTCGAGATCACCCTCACCGACGAGACCGAGGCGCTGGCCACCGTCCATCACATCGCCGGCGGACCGGCCGCCGTCGCGATCGTCATGCCCGTCGCCAACGTCCTCGACGAATGGCGCGCCGACGTCTCGCTGAACGTCGCCATCTTCATCGGAACGAGCGCCATTCTTCTGGTGATCCTCTACGGCTACTTCGCGCAGTCGAGCCGCGCGCAAGAAGCCGACGAGATCTACTCGGCCACGCACGAGCGTTTCGAGACCGCCCTCATGCGCGGTCGCTGCGGCCTGTGGGACTGGGATCTCGCGCGCGGGCGCATGTTCTGGTCGCGCTCGATGTTCGAGATCGTCGGTCACGAGCAGCGCGACGACCTGATCGGCTTCGGGGAGGTCGCCCGGCTGATCCATCCTGACGACGGCGACCTGATGGCGCTCGCGGAGTCGCTCTACGAGAAGGGCGAGGCGACGGTCGACCGCATGTTCCGCATGCGCCACGCCGACGGCCGCTGGATCTGGCTGCGGGCGCGGGCCGAGCTCGTCGACCGGGATTCCGGCGAGCCCCACCTGATCGGCATCGCCGTGGACGTCACCGAGCAGATGCGGATGGTCGAGCGCTCGAAGACCGCCGACATCCGGCTCCGCGATGCGATCGAGACCGTCTCCGAGGCCTTCGTGCTGTGGGACTCCGAGAACCGGCTGGTGATGTGCAATTCGAAGTACCAGCAGCTCCACGGCATGCCGGATGCGGCGCTCGTGCCGGGCACCCCCTATGCCGAGGTCATCGCCGCCGGCCGCAAGCCGCTGGTCCGAGCCCAGATCGTCTCCGACGGGCGGCCGGAGGAAGGCTCGCGCAGCTTCGAACTGCAGCTCGAGGACGGCCGCTGGCTGCAGATCAGCGAGCGGCGCACCAAGGACGGCGGCTTCGTCTCGGTGGGTACCGACATCTCGACGCTCAAGCGCCACGAGGCCAAGCTCATCGACGGCGAGCGCCGCCTGATGGCGACCATCGCCGACCTCCGCCAGTCGCGCCAGAAGCTCGAGCTGCAGGCTCAGCAGATGGTCGAGCTTGCCGAGAAGTATGCCGAGGAGAAGAACCGCGCCGAGGACGCCAACCGCGCCAAGTCGGAATTCCTCGCCAATATCAGCCACGAGCTGCGGACCCCGCTCAACGCGATCATCGGCTTCTCCGAGATCATGCAGTCGGGGATGTTCGGGCCGCTCGGCACGGCGAAGTACGAGGAATATTGCCAGGACATCCACCAGAGCGGCACCTACCTGCTCGGGGTGATCAACGATATCCTCGACATGTCGCGGATCGAGGCGGGGCGTCTGGCGCTGGACGCCGAGGAACTCGTGCTCGACAGCATCGTCGAGGAGTCGATCCGCATCGTCCAGAACCAGGCGGACGCGCAGGAAATCCAGGTCGTCAGCGAGGTCGGCGAGGACCTCCGCATGCGCGGCGACCGGAAGGCGCTCAAGCAGATCATGCTCAATCTGCTCTCCAATGCCGTCAAGTTCACGCCGAGCCGCGGCCGGATCACCGTCCGGGCCCGGACCACCGGCCGCGCGATGACCTTCACGGTCGCCGACACCGGGATCGGCATCCCCAAGGAAGCGCTCCGGAAGCTCGGCCGTCCCTTCGAGCAGGTCGGCAACCAGTTCACCAAGAACCACCGCGGGTCCGGCCTCGGGCTGGCGATCACGTCGTCGCTGGCCGATCTCCATGGCGGGGCGATGCGCATCCGGTCCCGCGAGGGCCACGGCACGATCGTTTCGGTGCGGCTGCCTGTGGACCCGCCGGCTCCGCCACCCGAGCCCGCACCACCGGCGCGACCGGCCCGCGTTCGCGCCTGAAAGCCTACTCGTCGTCGCGCGGCAGTGCCGCGCAGAGCGTGCGGAACTCGGCGAAGGCCTCGGCCGCCCCCTCCGAGGGCAGGGAGAACGCGATGCCGGTTCCTTCGACGGCAAGCGCCTTCGCGGCGGCCAGACGGTCGATCTGGGCGAGCCCGAACGGCACCGAATAGGCCCACTCGCCGACCATCTGGTCGAACGATATGCGCGGGTAGTAGGCGTGAACCGGGGTGTTGTCCGGGTCGGCGTCGGCGATGACCAGGAACTCGATCTCCGCGTCGCCGACGATTGCGCCGCCCAGAACCGCGGCATCGACGCCCATGACGGCAAGGTCCCAGTCGGCGTCGGCACGGCACGTCATCGCCAGGCGCCAGTTGGGCTCGGCCGAGCGCGCATCCTCGACCGCGACCGCGGCGATGGTGCCGCCGCCCCGGTCGAAGGGATAGACTTCCCACGCGTCGGCAGCGTCCGCGGTCGCCGCAAGGAGTGCAAGGGGCACCGAGGCCAGCATCGCGCGCATGTCCCACTCCTCCGATGTCGGCCGGGCGGCCCGATCACCGCTGCCGAATGCTGCCGACCGCCGATCCTCCCTGCGGCGGGCGCCGACCGCAAGCCTCAAGTCGCCGAAGGGGGCCATCGCACCATCGTCATCGCGTTGGCCCTCATCGGACGGCATCAGCTCGAGCGGGAACGGCGTCGGCTCGTAGATGTGGCCGATCTTCAGCTTCTCGACGGTGTAGGCCTCCCACTGGTGGAGCAGCCGGGCCATACCGGCCCGGTCGTTGGCCGCGAGCAACGGGCAGAGCTCCCCGGTCACCCGGTCGAAATCATCGCGCATGCTCGCCATCGACCAGCGCGTCAGCCCAGACTTCAACGCCTCGCATCCGGCCCGCGCGGAGTCGAGATCGCCACGGGCACAGTCGACCCCCACCCGCTGCAGCGTGAACAGGTCGAACGGCCAGGCTCCGAAGCGCTCCCGGTTACTGGCGAAGGTGAAGAAGTCGTCGAGCGTCTGGATGGCCCGCAGCGCCGGCAGCGCCTGCTCCTCGATCGCCAGGAAAAGGTCGTCCTGGAGCTTAGGATTCGACCACTGCCAGAGACGATTGGGGTAGACGTGGCCCGCCCAGGTGAACGCTAGTCTTTCGCGAGGCTCGCACAGGTTCCGTACGGGCCATCGCACGCGGAATCGAGCCGCCTCGCCGGTCCGATCAATGGTCACACCGCGGAGTAGATGCCGCACCGGCTTGATGTAGAGGGTGAAGCCGACCAGCTCGAGATCGTCGTGGCGCGCGGCCAACGGGGTCAGCAGCTTCTTGACCTGTCGCACCGTCGTCATCGCGTCGGCCCCTCGTCGGACGGCATCAGTTCAAGCGGGAACGGCGTCGGCTCGTAGATGTGGCCGATCTTCAGCTTCTCGACGGTGTAGGCTTCCCATTGGTGGAGCAGCTTCGCCATGCCGGCCCTGTCGTCCGCCGCGAGCAACGGGCAGAGCTCCCCGGTCACCCGGTCGAACTCCTCGCGCATGCTCGGCATCGACCACTTCGTCCGCCCGCCGACAAGCTCGGCGCATGTCCTTCGCGCCCTTTCGAGGTCGCCGCGCGCCGCATCCACGCCGACACTGCGCAGATGGTAAGAGCGGAATGCCGTCAGCGAGAAGCGCTGGGAGCAGTCTGCGAAGGCCACGAAGTCATCCAGCGTCGCGATCGACCTCAGGTTGGGAAGGGCCCGCAGCTCGATCGCGGCAGCCAGATCGACCGACATGTCGTCGTCTTTCCAGAACCATAGTCGTCTGGCCTGGCTAGTGATCGGCGTGGCCCAATTGAGTGGAAACGTCTCTTCTGGTTCGCACAGGGGGGCTACGACCCACCATGGTCGGAACCGATCTGCTTCGCCTGTCCTCTCGATCAGTATCGCCCTCAAAAGATGCCGAACCGGCTTGAGATACAGCCAGCGCCCCACCAGCTCGACGTCCGTGTGCGCCTCGAGTAGAGGAGAAAGCAGTGTCTTGACTTGGCGTTGTGTCGTCATAACGCTGGTCGTACTTCGATTACGATGACATGCGAGACACCACCAAAAACTTGTCCGACCATGCGTGCTATTTCCGCGGCTCGCCCTGATCCCAATCCTCGTCGCCCGGTCTTAATGTCGTAAACGCAGACCGTCCCACTTTCTGTATTCTCAAGAACGTCCACTCGAATAGAGCCTCTCTCACCATATGTCTCGCCAATGGTCTTCAGCAAAAGAGACCTCTGCCCTGAAATTCGGATCCAGCATGCGATCAATCTGCTTCTTCAAAGCCACATGCACCGCCGTCCCGAACTGTGTCGGGGACAGGTCCAGTGCACCGCGCCGCCGCACGGTCTCGACGGCATCGTCGGTGCGCATCTGGACCTCGCCGAGGCGCGGGCAGGCCTCCTCGACCTCGTCGCGCGACAGGTAGCCGACGTAAGCCAGCTCGAGACTCGCCCATGCATTGGGGCGGAACTCGCGGGCCGAGAACGCGATGACCGCCTGCCGGTCGGACGTGTTCCGCGTCGAGAGCCAGGTGAAGAGCGTAAGGCCGAGTTCGACCGTCGCCGTGACCAATGGGACCGCGTAGACCGGCTGCACTGTCGGCTCGGTCGTCGCGCCCTGCGCCGACCATCGGCTTTCTGCAACCAGGCTCGCATTCGAATCGAACACCTGCTGATGGCGGCCGCGGTTCTGGAAGGTGAGGATCGCCCCGTCCATTCCGATCACGGTGTAGCGCTCGTCCCACCCGGTGGTCAGTGGTGCCGTCGACACCTCGGCTCGGATCGCGCTGCCGTCGCGATGGACGACCGTCTCCTCCCGGACCATGCCGTCCGTCCGCTGCCCGACGACGGTCCAGCCGTCGTCGACCGCACCGGCCGGCGCCGCCGCGGGCAGAGTGCGTGACGGCGCCTTTGGCCCCTCCCCCGGCGAGCTGCCGACGCGCACCCACCGGCCACCGGTGGGACGGCCGCCCGGGACGCGGGGCTGGTTCGGGTCGAAATTGGCTTTCAGGGCCAGCTCGAAGCGAAGCAGGCTCAGCTCCATGCGGAGGCCTGCGATGGTGTGCCGGATGCGCTGTGCGGCATCGAGTTCCCTGGGCGTGAGCACGGCGACTTCTCCGGACCGAGGGACTTCATCGCCGGCATTCTATGGGATCATATTCCTACAATCAAGCGTTGTCTATCTTGCCGATGATGCGCTCGAAGCTCGCGCGGACCGCCGCCTGGGTCTCGCGGAGATGGACGTCAAGGGTGGCGAAGTCCGGCAGTTCCCCGGCGCGGGCAAGCAGATCGAGGAGGCCGCCGGGTGCTTCGTCCGGGTCGAAGGTGCCGGCGACGCAGAGCCGCAGCACCTGCGTCAGCGCCTGGTACAGGCGGAGCGCCGGCAGGAGAATCTCGGCCTCGCGCGGCGGCAGGAGCCGCGCACCGGCGGCGTTGGCGAGCACGGTCTCGGTCTCGGGCGACAGGATGCCCGGATGCTCCGCGCCGTGGACCAGTTCGAGATACTGGGCGATGAACTCGATGTCGACGAGGCCGCCCGGCGCCTGCTTGAGGTCCCAGGCGCCCCCGCTCTCCTTCTCGGCGGCGATCAGGGCGCGCATCTCGCGGACGTCGGACTTCACCTTCCGCGCATCGCGCTTCGCCGACAGCGCCTTGCCGATCACCCAGTCGATCCTGGCGATGATGCGCTTGTCGCCGGCGAGCGGCCGCGCCCGGGTCAGCGCCATGTGCTCCCACGTCCAGGCCTCCTTTTCCTGGTAGGCGGCGAAGGCGTCGATGTGGGTGGCGAGCGGGCCCGACTTGCCGGAGGGCCGCAGGCGGAAGTCGACCTCGTAGAGCGTGCCTTCCGCCGTCGGCGCCGAGAGCGCCCCGAGCAGCCGCTGGGTCAGGCGGGTGAAGTAGGTGGCGCCGGGCAGAGAGCGCTCCCCGTCCGAGGCCGCCACCCGCTCGTCGAAGTCGTAGAGGAAGATGAGGTCGAGATCGGATGCCGCGGTCATCTCGCGGCCGCCGAGCTTGCCCATCGCCAGGACGGCCACCTCGCCGCCACGGATCGTGCCGTGGGCACGCGCGAACTCGCGCTGCACCGCGCCGAGCAGGCCCTCGACCACGACCTCGGCCAGCGCCGCATAGGCGGCCCCGGCGGCGCGCGCGCCGATCGTGCCGGCGAGCACGCGGACGCCGATCAGGAAGGCCTGCTCCTGCCCGAAGATGCGCGCGCGGTCGAGCACGTCCTCGTAGCCCACGGCCTCCGATAGCGTCTGCGCTAGCCGCGCGGCGATGATCTTCCGTTCAGGCACGCGGCCGAAGAACGCCGGCTCGATCACCGCGTCGAGCACATGGGGGCGATGCGACACCGTCTCGGCGAGGCGCGGCGCCGTCGCCATCATCATCGCGAGCAGGCCGAGGAGGCCCGGATTCGAACTGAGCAGCGAGAAGAGTTGGACGCCCGCCGGCAGCCGGGCGAGGAACCGATCGAACGCGGCGAACGCGGCATCGGCGTTCTTCGTCGTGGCCAGCGCCTCGATGAGCGCCGGCACGAACTCGGTCAGCCGCTCCCGCGCCGCCGCCGAACGCATGGCCGGGTAGCGCCCGAAGTGCCAGCCGCGGACCGTCGCCGTCACCTTCTCCGGCTGGCGGTAGCCGAGCTTCGAGAGGGTGTAGAGGGTTTCCGGGTCGTCGGAATCCCCGGTGAAGACCAGGCTGCCGAGGGTCGAGGTGAGCGACGGTGCCGTCTCGAACAGCTCGGCATAGCGATCCCGGACGGTGCCGAGCGTCCGCGTCAGATCGGCGGCGAAGGAGTCCCGATCATCGTAGCCGGCCATGGCGGCGATCGTCGCCAGGCCCTCGTCGTCCTCGGGCAGCGTGTGGGTCTGCTCGTCCGCGATCATCTGCAGGCAGTGCTCGATCCGGCGCAGCGTCGCGTAGCCGGCGGTGAGGTCGTCGCGCGCCTCGGGATCGATCCAGCCGCCGGCGGCGAGCGCGGCGAGGGTGTCGAGGGTGCGGCGGCCGCGGAGCTCGGGGTTTCGACCGCCGGCGATCAGCTGCTGCGTCTGCACGAAGAACTCGATCTCGCGGATGCCGCCGCGCCCGAGCTTGACGTTGTGGCCGGCGACCGCGACCTCGTCATGGCCGCGGTGGTCGTGGATCTGGCGCTTGATCGAGTGGATGTCGCTGATCGCGGCGAAATCGAGATATTTCCGCCAGATGTAGGGGACGAGTTCCTGGAGGAAGGCGGCCCCGGCGGGGATGTCGCCGGCGATCGGCCGCGCCTTGATCATCGCCGCGCGTTCCCAGTTCTGGCCGAGGCTTTCGTAGTACTGGAGTGCCGCGTCCGTCGAGATGGCGATATTGGTCGCGCCGGGATCGGGCCGGAGCCGGAGGTCGGTGCGGAAGACGTACCCGTCCTCGGTGTGTTCGTTGAGGATCTGGACGAGCTTCTTGGTGAAGCGGACGAAGAGGACCGAGGGCTCCTTGCCTTCGGCGACGCGTACCGTCGCAAGGTCGTAGAGGACGATGAGATCGATGTCGCTCGAGTAGTTCAGTTCGCCCGCGCCCAGCTTGCCCATGCCGAGGATGATCCAGCCCGAGTCCCTGACCGGGTCGCCCTCGTCGGCGAGCGAGACGAGCCCGGCCGCAGCGGCCTCCGCAAGGACGAAGCGGGCCGCCGCACCGACCGCCGCATCGGCGAAGGCGGTCAGCGCATCGGTGACGTCGATTACGTCCCAGATGCCGCCGAGATCGGCGAGCGCGACGAGCAGCGCCGTCTCCTGCCGGCCGCGCCGCAGCCGCCGCATGAGCTCGGACTGGTCGTCGGCCCGCCACGCATCGGCCGCCGCATCGACGATCCGCTTGAGGCTCGCCTTCGGGTCGTCACGGAGAAGGTCAGCCAGGCCCGCCGGATCGCCGAGGGCGACGCCGCGCAGGAACGGCGAATACGCCAGGAGCGAGCCGAGAAACGTCCAGACCTTCTTCGCCGAGGCCGGCGGCAGGCCCTTCGCGCCCGCATCCCTGGCAGCCGCCCGCAGCTCGTCCGCGTGCATCGACCAGGCCTCCGCCGGTCGGATGCTTGGCGCCAGTTGCGCGAGAAGACCGTCGCGGGCCTTCGCCTTCCTCGGTTGACGACCCAAGGCGCCCCTCCCTTCAGGACGCCTTGGGCAGCCGGCGTCCTTCCTGCTCGTTGGTGGCGTGCCGCTATCTCACCCCTGACGGGTCCGCTGAACGGATAGCGCAGGGAACGGGTGTCATCAAATCGCACCGCAGGCCTTATCCGACCGTCACGGCTGGCGGATCGGCAGCCGGAGGGTGACGACGAGGCCGGGCTGGTTGTCGGAGAGCTCGATGATGCCGTTGTGGAAGGCGACGACCGCGTTGACGAGGCTGAGGCCGAGGCCGCTGCCGGCCGAGGAGCGGCTCTTTTCGAGCCGCACGAAGCGCTGGAGTACGCGCTGCCGGTCGGCCTCGGGCACGCCGACGCCGTTGTCGGCGACCCGCAGCACGAGATCGTCGCCGTCGCGCGCGCTCGAAAGCACGATCCGAAGCGGCCGGCCCGCGCCGGCCGGCAGCGCATGCTTGATCGCATTGTCGACGAGGTTGGCGAGCGCCTGGCCGAGCAGTTCGCGGCTCGCCATCAGAGACACCGGCTCGGGTGTCACGGCCGCGAGCTCGACGCCCTGCTCCTCGGCCACCGGCTCGTAGAGTTCGACCACGTCGCGGACGATGCCGCCGGCCTCGACCTCGGTCATGGCGCCATCCGGCGGCCCGGTCTCGACCCGGGCGATCATCAGGAGTGCGTTGAACGTGTGGATCAGTCGGTCCGATTCCTCGATGGTCGTCAGCAGCGCGGCGCGGTAGGCCTCGTCGCTCGGCGGCCCGGCAAGGGCTGCCTCGACGCGGTTGCGGAGCCGCGTCAGCGGGGTCTTGAGGTCGTGGGCGATGTTGTCGGAAACGTCGCGCAGCTGGTGCAGGAGGTGCTCGATCCGCTCGAGCATGGCATTGAGGCTCTCGGCGAGACGATCGAACTCATCGCCCGTGCCGGTCACCTCGAGGCGCCGGGAGAGATCGCCGGCCATGATCCCCTGGCTCGTCACCGCAACCGATTCGATGCGCTTGAGGACGCGGCGGCTGACGAAGAACCAGCTGACCAGCGCCAATCCGATGAGCAGAGCGACCGCCCAGACCAGCGCACGGCCGATGATCGCGCGGAACTCCTCGCGCTCGGCGATGTCGCGGCCGACGAGCATCCAGAAGCCGCCCGGCAGCCGCAGGATCTGGACCATCGCCAGGTGACGGGGGCCCTCGCCGAGGTTGCGCTCGTAAGGCACCACGATCATGCCCATGCCGGAGCGTTCGAAGAGGTCCGCCGGCACCTGGCTGATGTTGCCGGTGAGGATCCGGCCGTTGACGTCGGTAATCAGGTAGAGGCTTGCGCCCGGCAGGTTGCTGCGCTTCTCGATGGTCTGGAAGATCGCGGCGAGCCCGCCGTTCCGTCCCTGTTCGGCCAGTCCCCGGATCTCGGTCTCGATCGTCTCGCGCAGCTGCGATTCGAGAAGCGCATCGGTGCTCCACGAGAGATACAGCACGAAGGCGACGGCGAAGATCGAGAAGACCGCGAAGTAGATGACCGAGAGCTTGAAGGCGGTCGTGCGGACGATCTTACCGAGCGCTGTCACGGATCATGTATCCGGCGCCGCGCACCGTGTGGAGCAGCGGTTCTCCGAAGCCCTTGTCGATCTTGCCCCGGAGCCGCGAGATGTGGACGTCGATGACATTGGTCTGCGGATCGAAGTGATAGTCCCAGACATTTTCGAGCAGCATGGTCCGGGTGACCACCTGTCCCGCATGCTTCATCAGGTATTCGAGGAGCCGGAACTCGCGCGGCTGGAGGGGAATCGCCTGGCCGGCACGCGAACAGGTATGCGAGAGCCGGTCGAGTTCGAGATCGCCGACCCGGTAGACGGTCTCCGCCGACCCCGGGCGCTGGCGCCGGCCGAGCGCCTCGACCCGGGCGAGCAGTTCGCTGAACGCATAGGGCTTGGCGAGGTAGTCGTCGCCGCCGGCGCGGAGGCCGGTCACCCGGTCGTCGACCTGGCCGAGGGCCGAGAGGACGAGGACGGGCGTGTGGTCGCCGCCCCTCCGCAGTTCCTCGATCACCGAGAGTCCGTCACGCTTGGGCAGCATGCGGTCGGCGACGATGACATCATATCCGCCCTCGGCCGCCATCGCCGCGCCGCTCTCGCCGTCGGCACCGTGGTCCGTGACGTGCCCGGCCTCGCGAAGCGCCTTGCCGAGATAGGCGGCGGTGTCGTTGTCGTCCTCGATGATCAGGATGCGCATCTGCGTCGTGCCACGGGTATCCGATAGGTGCAGCATTGCCAGAACGCCGTGTCGGAATAAAGAGCGGCAGGCCGGGGGTCCCGGCCTGCCGCCACAGGAAACGGAAGCGTATCGGGGCGACGATCGAGCGCTTCCGCTCCGGTTTCGGGGATCAGGCCCGGGCGAAGGACAGCGCGATGAAGCGCGTCTGCTCGCCGGTCTTGACCCGGAGGAGCACGGCCTTCATGCCGCCCTCCTTTGCGTTCTCCACGATCTTCTCGACATCCGACGGCGAGGCGACCGCATCGTTGCCGATCGACAGGATGACATCGCCGGGCTGGAGGCCGCGCTCCGCGGCCTGGCCGTTCGGATCGACATCGGTGACCATCACGCCGGCGTTTCCATCGGCCGGGGCCACGGCAAGGCCGAAGTCCTCCAGAGCCGAGGGGGCCACCGTCTCGGGCTGGTCGAGCGCGGCAATCTGCTCCTCGCCGGGCAGGGTGCCGAGCGTGACGTCGACATCCTGCTTCGCGCCGTCCCGCCAGAGCGTGACCTTCACGGTCGTCCCGGGCGCCATGCCGGCGATGGTCGAGGAGAGCTGGCGCGGGCTGTCCATGTCCTTACCGTCGACGGCGAGGATGGTATCGCCCGACTTGAGCCCGGCAGCGGCCGCGGGGCTGTCGACGGTCGCCTCGGCAACCAGCGCGCCCTTCGCGGCATCGAGGTTCAGGCTCTCGGCGATCTCGGGGGTCACGCCCTGGATCTGGATGCCCAGCCAGCCGCGCACGACCTGGCCGTCATCCCGGAGCTCGCCGATGATCCGCTCCGCCGACGAGGCCGGGATGGCGAAGGCGATGCCGACATTGCCGCCCGAGGGCGAGAAGAT
>JAEZEN010000511.1 GCA_023433185.1 Pseudomonadota bacterium
GGTGTGGAGATCGATCAGCCCGGGGGTGACGACGGCACCGGTGGCGTCGACCACGTGACGCGCCCGGTCGGCGGGAATGCCGGCGTCGAGCGCCGTCACGCGCCCGTTCCGGAAGCCGACATCCAGCGTGGCGTCGGTCCGCGAGCCGGGGTCGATCACCCGCCCGCCCCTGATCAGAAGATCGAATTCCATGGCCATCCCCCCGCGACGACATGCCGTTGCGCCACCATGCCACGCCACGCTGCCGGCGCCAGTGGGCAATGCCCGCGACTTCATGTCTTTCCGAGTTCGAACGCCGTGGCTTGTGTGGGCCGCCGCGCGCACCTAAGTTTCGGCCATCGTCAACCAGCCTGAGGGAGATCGTTCGTGTCCGCCATTGTCCGCCTCCCGGCTGGCGAGGCCTGCCGACGCCCGTGACGTTCGTGCCGCCCTGACGGCGGCGCAACCCGTTCTCGCGTCCCTTCGACCAGCCACGACATGCGCCGCTGCCGGTCCTGCCGGCGGCACGGTTTCGCGTGGCCCCGACGACGGGGCAGGGACGGACGACGACAATGACGGACATGACGAACGGACTGGCCGCCTTCGGCTGGTCGCATCACTTCAACGCACAACTCGATTCCGACATGAGCGCCGCGCTGGTGCCGCTGCGGGTGGTCGCGGTGCATCGCGACGGCCTCGAGGTGGCCGGGCCGGCCTTTGCCGGACGCGTCGCGCAGCTCGCCGGCACCGAAGACGAGGAGAACCGGGCGACGGTGGGCGACTTCGTGCTCGCCGACCTGTCGACTCTGCGGGCGCGGCACCTTCTCGCGCGGAAGAGCCTCTTCAAGCGGAAGGCCGCGGGCACGGGCCGGCGCGTGCAACTCGTGGCGGCCAATGTCGACACGCTGTTCGTGGTGACGTCCTGCAACCAGGACTTCAACGTGGCGCGGCTCGAACGCTACCTGGCACTCGCGAGGGAGGCCGGCGTGACGCCGGTCGTGCTGCTCACCAAGGCCGACCTCGTGGACGACGCCGCCGATTACGAACGCGCCGCGGCGCGATTGATGCCGGGCCTCTTCGTCGAATGCCTCGACGGGCGCGATGCGGATGCTGCGGCACGCCTCGCGCCGTGGTGCGGCCAAGGTCAGACCGTGGCGCTGGTCGGCTCCTCCGGGGTCGGCAAGTCGACACTGGTCAACACGCTCGCCGGGGAGCACCAGGCCGTTGCGGGGATCCGCGAGGACGACGCCCACGGCCGCCACACGACGACCGGGCGATCGATGCACCGGCTCGCCTCGGGCGGCTGGCTGATCGACACGCCCGGCATGCGCGAGCTGCAGCTCGCCGACGTCGAGGAGGGCATAGCCGAGGTGTTCGCCGACATCGCGGCCCTCGCCGCCGGCTGCCGCTTCGCCGACTGCCGCCACGAGGGCGAGCCGGGCTGCGCCGTCGAGGCGTCGGTGGCGGCCGGGGCACTCGATCCTGACCGCCTGTACCGCTTCCGCAAGCTCACGGCCGAGGATGCGCGGAACTCGGCCTCGATCCGCGAGCGGCGGCGGCGCGAACGCGGCTTAGGCCGGCTGGTCCGCGAAGCGACGCGAATGAAGAACCGCCGCTGGGACCCGTAGGGCGGAATCGCCTATAGTCCCGGCATGGGATCGCATCGGCCGGGCGTCGCCGCACGGGGGCGCCCGGCGGGTTCGGCCGCACGACCCGGCAGGCGGCATGACCCTCGGAGGAGGCACGCGGGCGATGACGGACTGGAAGGGAAACGGGGTCCGCGTGATCCCCGGCGACAGCCTCGATCCCAATACCGCCCAGACGCCGGGCATGGACCGCGCCGCCGCCGTCAACCTCGCCCGCGTCGGCGCGCAGAAGATCTGGGCCGGCACCGTGACGATCCATCCCGACGCCAGGACCGGCGCCCATCACCATGGTGCGCTCGAAAGCGTCATCTACGTGATCCGCGGCCGAGCGCGCATGCGCTGGGGCGACCGGCTCGAGTTCACCGCGGAGGCGGGACCCGGCGACTTCATCTTCGTGCCGCCCTACGTGCCGCACCAGGAGATCAACGCCTCCAGCGACCAGCCGCTCGAATGCGTCGTCGTGCGGAGCGACAACGAGGCGGTCGTCGTCAATCTCGACATCGCGCCGGTGGAAGAACCGGAGAGCGTCCCGTGGATCGACCCGATCCACAGGCATCCCCACACCTGATCGAGCCACGGACGCCAATACCGTGAAAGCCGCTGTCCTTGCCGTCCTTCTCGTCGCTGCCGCCGGCAGCGTGCCGGCCCTGGCCCATCCGTGCGACGGCGATGCGCAGCAGCGGGGCGCAGCATTGCTGCGCTTCCACTTCGAGGAACCGGACGCAGATGTCGGCGTCGATGACCGGGTCAACCAACTGCCTTCGCTCAAGGCCCTGAAGGGCGCCGGCTCCTTCGACGTCCTGGAGGTCTGGGGCTACATCTACAGGGCCGAATACCGGATGCGCTTCATCTACGCCCAGATTCCCGGCTCCTGCGTGCTGATGGGCCAGGAGATCCTCGAAGCGAGCGATCCGTACTGACATGACGAACCGTCGGGCCAGGAAGGTCGCGGCGCTCACGCTCGCCGGTGGCGTGCTGGCGGCAGGGACGGCGCATGCGACGGAGCCGCTGTGCGGCGCCTTCACCCTGGTCGGCGGCGAGAAGGGCGTCAATGTCGTCGACAACCCACCGGCGGGGAAGAGCCCCGGCGACGTCCGGGCCGGTTGGCGGCGGCTCGCCGACGAGGACGGCGCCGCGCGCGGCACCGTCCACTACGTGGCCGTGCTCACAGAACCGGGGGCGGCGGGGGGCGACGTGCTCGCCGGCGACTACTATGTTCGCCTGGAAGCGGGCACGATCGCGGCGCAGACGCTCTACCAGCTCCCCGATTCGACCGACACGAGCCAGAAGGCGCAGAACGCCATCCTGATCGTGACCGGTGGCACCGGCATCTTCGCCGGTGCCGGCGGGACCATCGAGATCGTCGCCGGAGAAGCGCCGCGCTACGTGTTCGACCTCGCCTGCCGCTGAGCCCGCCTCAGGAAAGCCCGACGCCCGCCTCGCGCTGATAGAGGCGCAGCAGGCGACCCTCGACCTCGAGACCTACACCGAGAACGCGCTGATCAACGAGATCCGCAAGTATGTCGGACCGTGGCGCGACCTGCGGAACCCGCCCGACTGGGGCGTGACCGGGGTCTCGCAGCGGCTGCTCGAACATTGGCGCCGGCCGGCGGAGGAGCGTAGCGATCACGCGGTGGCGGCGTGACGACATCGCAGGGTGAGCCAGACTGGATTCCAGCGTGTCCGAGAGGCTAGCCTGCGCCCGCCCGGGTGACGGGCGGAGGCACACGAGATGCAAGACCTCATGGCCAAGCTGTCCGACCTATTCGGAGCCTACCCGGACATGTCCACCGCCTTTTGGGTGATTGTCCTGGTCGTGGCAGGCGTCGCGGTCTACGCGTTCGTGCACGTGCTTCTGCGGTTGCTGACGCTCCGGCAACTACGGGGCACGAAATACGCGACCGGAAGGGAGATCCTTCAGGCGGGCATCATCTCCCGACTGGCCGCTGCCGGGCCAGCGGTCATGGTCGCCAGCCTCATCCATCAGATCCCGGGCGTAAACGAGGGCGTGGCAACGACGGTCGAGCGGATAGCGACTTCGCTGATCATCTTCGCAATCGCGTGGGCCGCCGCCGCCGCGTGCCGTCTCCTCGGGCATATCTGGCAGAGGAGAATCGGAACGGGTCGGACTCTGACAGGGTTCGTCCAGGTGGCGGTCATCGTCAACTACGTCGTCGCCGCTGCGCTCATACTTGCGGTCCTTGTCGATCGCTCTCCGCTGATCGTGATCTCAAGCCTCGGTGCCCTGACCGCCGTGCTGGTCCTCGTCTTCAAGGACACGCTCCTGTCGCTCGTCGCGTCGGTGGAAATCGCGTCCACCAACTTCGTGCGGGTGGGTGATTGGATCGAGGTGCCTAGCATGAATGCGAACGGCACCGTGGAGGACTTCTCGCTGTATACCGTCCAGGTGCGAAACTGGGACAAGACCTACAGCAACTTCCCGACCTACGCGCTGGTGTCAGGTCCCTACATCAACTGGCGGGGAATGCTCGACGCCGGCGGCCGCCGCATCATGCGTTCGATCGTGATCGACCAATCAACCGTTCGTTTCGTCTCGCAGGACGAACTCAATCGGTACCGCGCGATCCCAGGGCTGGCTGCCTACATCGATGGCGCCAGCCCTCTCTCTGCCTCCGATACCCCGGAATCGGCGAACCGGCAGGCGGAAATCACCAACTCGACACTCTTCCGCGCCTATGTCCTCAACCATCTCGTCCAGAGCCCGCTGATCCGGCAGGATCTCACGCTCATGGTGCGTCAACTCGAGCCGGGACCGTTCGGCCTGCCACTTCAGGTCTACTGTTTCACCAAAACGACGGTCTGGCCCGACTACGAAGCCATCCAGGCGGACATCTTCGACCATCTCCTGGCCATGCTCCCCCAGTTCAACCTCACGGTGTTCCAGGCTCTGGAGGTACGTTCGTCGGGCCTTGCCGAAGACCATCAGACGCTATCGGCCTCATTGTCCCGGGAGGCGTAGGCACCCCGCTGACGGCCCGCCGATCCCATTGTTCCCAAATGGGATATTGATCGCGTGCCACTTCTGCGTAGAGTTGATGTGCAAATGCTCGCGGGTCGGGAAACAGCTTAGAATTGTCCGCATTCCGATCGGGGGTCCCACGTGGCTTCAACGCAGCCTTGGGGCGATCGTGGGCCATGACAAGTTTCAGCGAGGGAGACTGAGGTGCACTTCACCCCCAAGGAAATCGACAAGCTTCTGGTCCACATGGCGGCCCAGGTCGCTCAGAAGCGGAAGGACCAGGGCCTGAAGCTGAACCATCCCGAGGCCGTGGCACTGATTGCGGCAGCCGCCCTTGATGGCGCGCGCGCCGGCAAGACTGTCGAGGAGGTCATGGCACTCGCCGCCAAGGTCCTCAGGCGCGAGGACGTGATGAACGGCGTCGTCGAGATGATTCCCTACGTCCAGATCGAGGCGGTGTTCACCGACGGCAGCCGCCTCGTCACCGTCCATAGCCCGATTATATAGCCGGAGAGACACAGCACCATGGCTGACAAGCAGAAGAAGTCTCCGGCCAAGGCCGAGACCGCTCCGACGACGACCCCTGTCGGGGGCCTCGTGCTCGCTGCGGGGGACATCGAGATCAACGCCGGCTACCCGACCACGACGCTCAAGGTTCGCAATACCGGCGACCGGCCTGTTCAGGTCGGCTCGCACTTCCACTTCTTTGAGGTGAATTCCGCGCTCGAATTCGATCGTGGCCAGGCATTCGGCAAGCGACTCGACATTCCCGCGACCACGGCCCTGCGTTTCGAGCCGGGGGACGAGAAGGAGGTCACCCTCGTCCCCTATCAGGGCAAGCAGCGGGTCTACGGCTTCAACGGCCTCGTCAACGGCTGGGCTGGCGACGAGAGCTACGACGACTATCGCCCCCGCCTTGCGGACGCGCTCGAGCGCGTCACCCGGTACGGCTTCAAGAATAAGCCGCTCTAAGGGTCGCTCAGCTCAAGGATAGGAAATTCGCAATGGCCAGGATTTCACGACAGCAGTATTCCGACCTGTACGGCCCGACGACGGGGGACAAGATCAGGATCGGCGATACCGATCTCTATATCGAGATCGAGAAGGACCTCCGCGTCTATGGCGAGGAGGCGGTCTATGGCGGCGGCAAGACGCTGCGCGACGGCATGGGGTACGACAACGAACTGACGAGCGCCGCCGGCGCCCCCGATCTTGTCATCACCAACGTTACGATTGTCGATGGCGTCACAGGCATCATCAAGGCGGACGTTGGGATCAAGAACGGCCGCATCTGCGGTATCGGCAAGGCCGGCAATCCCTCGATCATGACGGGCGTGACACCTGGCCTGGCGCTCGGACCGGGCACCGATGCCATTTCCGGTGAGCACCTCATCCTGACGGCGGGTGGCATCGACGCCCACGTTCACTACATTTCGCCGCAGCAGGCGCAGGCCGCGCTCTCGAACGGCATCACCACCGTGTTTGGGGGGGGCATCGGTCCGTCCGACGGCACCAACGGCACGACCATTACGCCCGGTACCTGGAACATCGAGATGATGCTCCGGTCGTTCGACGGTTGGCCAGTCAATGCCGGGCTGCTCGGCAAGGGCAACTGCACCGGGCGAGCGCCGCTCGAGGAGCAGGTGCGGGCGGGCGCTGCCGGTTTCAAGATTCATGAGGACTGGGGCACTACACCTGCGGCCATTCGCTCGGCGCTGACCGTGGCGGACGAGCATGACGTCCAGGTCTGCATCCACACCGACACGTTGAACGAGGCAGGCTTCGTGGAAAACACGATCGCCGCGTTCGAGGGCCGCACGATACATACCTATCACACCGAGGGTGCCGGCGGCGGCCATGCGCCGGACATCATCCGCGTGGCCGGCCTCTCGAACGTCCTGCCCAGTTCGACCAACCCGACCCTGCCCTACGGGATCAATTCCCAGGCCGAGTTGTTCGACATGACGATGATCTGTCACAACCTCAGCCCCAAGATCCCGACCGACGTCGCCTTCGCGGAAAGCCGCGTCCGGGCCGAGACGATTGCGGCCGAGAACGTGCTCCACGACATGGGGGCGATCTCGATCATCTCGAGCGACAGTCAGGCGATGGGGCGTATCGGTGAGAACTGGATGCGATCCATCCAGACCGCCCACCTGATGAAGACACGCAACGGAGCCTATGATGGCGATACGTCGGGCAACGACAACGAGCGCGTGCTCCGCTTTGTGTCCAAGGTGACGATCAACCCGGCGATTGCCCAGGGCGTGTCCCACGTCATCGGATCCGTCGAGGTCGGCAAGATGGCGGACCTCGTGCTCTGGGAGACGGCCTTCTTCGGCGCCAAGCCGAAGATGGTCATCAAGGGCGGCATGATCTCGTGGGCGC
>JAEZEN010000144.1 GCA_023433185.1 Pseudomonadota bacterium
CGGTAGGGCCGGCGGCGACGTGTCCTGAAACGGCCCTCGCGTGGCGCCTGCTCGCCTTCCGGAGCCGCACCCTCGACGGATTCGGCAGGCTGCGACGAGCCTTCGGCGGCCACCGGCTGCGTGCCGCGGTCGTCGTTCTCCCGCGGCTCCTCGCCGTCATGGCCGCTGCCACTGCCATTGCCGTTGACATAGGGCTGGGGATCGGATGCGCCGAAGGCCGGCTGCTCGCTGCGGAAATGAGGATAGGGAGCCTGCCCCCCGGCCACGCCGCGATCATCCTCGTCCTCGCCGTCGCCATCACCTTCGCCACGGAAGACCTGCTGGGACTGGGGCAATTGCGCCTGGGCGGCGTTGACGATGCGAAAGTAGTGCTCGGCGTGCTGGAGATAGTTCTCCGCCTGGACCCGGTCGCCCGAACTCTGGGCGTCGCGGGCGAGCTGGACGTACTTCTCGGCGATATGGACCGCGGTGCCACGCACCTTGACGTCCGGCCCGTTGCTTTCGTAGCTGCGGGTCAGCGGGTTGGGAGCCTTCCGATTCCGTCCGCGCATCCGCTTGTTGTTGTTCTGCTGTCCCTGCCTCATCGAGGCATCTCTTCCCTGACCGGAACGATTCCAAGACACGGTCATTCACTCCCGCGATTCGGGCTTCCCCTGAAGCCCTGGGGCAATGGTCCGCCATCCGGCACGGCCGGCGTGGCACTTGAAGTGATTCGGCGTTGACTCACGCGGCCAAGGTTTCCCAAGCGGGCTGCCGCCCCGCTGTGCCCGGTCTGTCCGAACTACCTGATGACGATCCGAACATTCGGACGTGATAAGAGATCATGATCGTTCGCTTGAGCGTCGGTCCCAGCGACCAATGCCGCGATCTCCTGTCCAAGCTCCACGAAGCATTGGACCGCCCGTCTCTTACGGCGTCGCGAACGTAGCCGGTTCCCCGTCGATTTCCAAGCCCATTTTTTGGCGCGACGCCTTGCCGCGCCTCACTTCCACGACCCTGTCGATTCCACCGAGGTCGGCATGCGTCGCGGCATCCCAGCCGAGCGCGCCGAGGAGATCGGAGACCGGAGCCGCCTGATCCATACCGACCTCGAAAAAGGCAAATCCGCCTTGCGCCACAACGCTTTCCAGGCCGGCGGCGATCGCCCGGTAGGCTTCAAGTCCATCCGCGCCGCCGTCGAGCGCCATATCGGGATCGAAATCCCTTACGTCAACGGCGAGCCCCGCGATTTGTTCACGCGGGATGTAGGGCGGGTTGCTGACCACGACGTCGAACCGGCTTCCCAGCCCCGAGAGCCAGTCGCCCACGGCGAATCGCGCACGATCATCGAGGCCATGCCGCCGGGCGTTGTCGCGGGCCGTCCGTACCGCTCCCTCCGCCCGGTCGATGCCTAGGCCCCAGGCGTTCGGGAGTTCGGCCAGCAGCGCGAGGAGGATCGCGCCGCTGCCGGTGCCGAGGTCGAGGATCGCCAGCGCCTCTTCGGCCCTGCCCTTCGCCCGCAGCCGGGCGAGAGCCGCCGCGACCACCGTCTCGGTGTCGGGCCGGGGCACGAGCGTCTCGGGCGAGAGCGCGAGATCGAGCGTCCAGAAGCCCTTGGTGCCGGTGATTCGGGCGACCGGCTCGCCGTCCGCCCGCCGTGCGGCGAGCGCCAGGACGCGCGCGACATCGGCGCCCCCGACCGGCCGGCCGGCGTGGACGACGAGCCCGGTCGCATCCAGGCCGAGGACATGGCCGACGATCAGGCGGGCATCGAGGTCGGGCGTCGAGCCGGGGCCCGCGCCCGAGCGCAGCGCCGCCGCGACGCGGCGCCACAGCGATGCCGTGGTCTCGGCCACGGCGGACGGTATGCCGGGAGGTGCGCTCATGCCTCCCTCTTCGCCGTCCGCCGCGCCTTGTGCAAGGGCGACGTGCCCCGCGGGGCGCCCGTTCAACGCCCGAGGCAGGCGCCGAGGGCGCGGGCGCGGGCGGCTATCCGGCGCTCTCCTCGGCGAGCAGCGCCGCCTGGTGCTCGGTGATCAGGGCGTCGATCAGTTCGTCCAGCGCCTCGCCGATCATCACCTGATCGAGCTTGTAGAGGGTGAGGTTGATGCGGTGGTCGGTGACCCGCCCTTGCGGGAAATTGTAGGTCCGGATGCGCTCCGAACGGTCGCCCGAGCCCACCTGCCCGCGCCGCGCCGCGGCGCGCTCGCTGTCGACCTTCTGGCGTTCGAGGTCGAAGAGCCGGCTCCGCAGCATCTGCATCGCCTGAACCCGGTTCTGGTGCTGCGAGCGCGACACCGCGATGACGATCAGCCCGGTCGGGATGTGCAGGATGCGGATGCCCGAGTCGGTGGTGTTGGCGTGCTGGCCGCCGGCGCTCGAGGCGCGGGTGGTGTCGATCCGGATGTCCTCGGGCTTGATCTCGACGTCGACTTCCTCGGCCTCGGGGAGCACCGCGACGGTCGCGGCCGAGGTGTGGATGCGCCCGCTCGCCTCGGTCGCCGGAACGCGCTGCACGCGATGCACGCCGGATTCGAACTTCAGCCGGGCGAAGACCCCGCGGCCGCGTACCTCGGCGATGATCTCCTTGAAGCCGCCCGCCTCCCCCTCGCTCTCCGACAGCACCTCGACCATCCAGCCGTGGAGGTCGGCGTAGCGCTGGTACATGCGGAACAGGTCGCCGGCGAAGAGCGCCGCCTCGCTGCCGCCGGTGCCGGCGCGGATCTCGAGGATCGCGCTCTTCTCGTCGGCGGCATCCTTGGGGAGGAGGAGCTTGCGGACGCTGTCGGCGAGCCGCGCGATCCTCTCGTCGAGCGCCGCGGCCTCCTCCTCGGCCATGGCGGCCATTTCCGGGTCCGCGAGCAGGGCGTCGAGCCCGGCGCGCTCGCCCTGTGCCTTCCGGAGCGCCAGGATCGCCTCGTAGACCGGCTCAAGGTCGGCACGCTCGCGGCTGAGCCTGACGAGCGTGTCGCGGTCGAGCGGCGCGGCGAGCCGCGCATCGATGTGATCGACGCGGTTGACCACGCCGTCGATCTTGGCGTCAGGCAGGACGGTCACAGGGGAATGGCCTCCGTCTCGGCAAAGGCCGTGAGCATGGCACGGACGCCGTCGCCGGAACTGCGTTCGTCGAGGATCGCATCGAGGGCCGCGGCAAGCCGTTCCACCGGCAGGGCCTGGGCCATGGCCTTGACCGGGCCAAGCGCCGCCGCCGACATCGACAGCGAGCGGTAGCCGAGGCCGATGAGCGCCATGGCGGCGATCGGATTGCCGGCCATCTCGCCGCACAGCGTCACCGGCAGGTTCGCCGCGCCGGCGGTGCGCACGATCTGGCGAAGCGCCCGGAGGAACGGGCGCGACAGCGGGTCGAACCGTCCCGCGACCCGCGTGTTGCCCCGGTCGGTCGCGGTCATGAACTGGAGAAGGTCGTTGGAGCCGACCGAGATGAAGTCCGCTTCCTTCACCAGACCGTCGAGATCGAAGAGAAGCGCCGGCACCTCGACCATGGCGCCGACCAGCAGCCGCTCGGGCGTCGCATGGCCGTGGCGGCGGAGATGCGCCAGATCGCGCTCGATGAGCACCCGCGTCCTGCGAATCTCGTCGAGATCGGTGACCATGGGCAGCATGATGCGCAGCTCGCGCCCGGCTGCGGCCTGGAGGAGGGCCCGGATCTGGGTGCGCAGCAGGCCCGGACGGTCGAGACCGAGGCGGATCGCCCGCCAGCCCATCGCCGGATTTTCCTCCTGCGCGGTGCGAAGATAAGGCAGCACCTTGTCGCCGCCGATGTCGAGGGTGCGGAAGGTCACCGGACGGCTGCCGGCGGCGTCGAGAACCGCAGAATAGAGGGCCTGCTGTTCCTTCAGTTTCGGCAGCCGCGCCGCGATCATGAACTGGAGCTCGGTGCGGAACAGTCCGATGCCCTCCGCCCCCGACTCGCCGAGATGCGGCAGGTCGACGAGCAGTCCCGCATTCATGAGCAAGTTGACGCGCTGGCCGTCGCGCGACAGCGCCGGCTGGTCGCGGAGCAGGCGATACTGCTCCTGGCGCTTCGCGCGGAAGCGCACCTTCTCGGCATAGGCCGATTCGACGTCGGGGGGCGGCCGCACGTGAACCTCGCCGACGAGACCGTCGACGATGATCGCGTCGCCGTTCTCGACCATCGAGACGATGCTGTCCGCGCGGCCCACCGAGGCGATGCCGAGGGCCCGCGCCACGATGGTGACGTGACTTGTCGTCCCGCCCTCCTCGAGCACGAGGCCGCGGATGCGCTCGCGGTCGTAGTCGAGCAGTTCCGCCGCGCCCATGTTGCGCGCGACGATGATCGCGTCGCGCGGCAACTCCTCGCCGGAGAGGCCATGCGGCTTGTTCATCAGCACGCGGAGCAGCCGGTTGGCGAGGTCGTCGAAGTCGTGCAGCCGGTCGCGGAGGAACGGATCGGTCTGGCGCTGGACGCGGGCGCGGGTATCGCTCTGGACCTTCTCCACCGCGGCCTCGGCGGACAGGCCGTTGCGGATGGCCTCGTGCATCCGCCGCACCCAGCCGCGGTCGTGGGCGAACATGCGATACGCCTCGAGGATGTCGCGGTGCTCACCGGCCTGGCCGATGTCGTCGCGCGACAGCATGTCGTCGACGAAGAGCCGAAGCGAGGAGATGGCGGCGTCGAGACGGGCCGATTCCGCCTCAGCATCCTCGCCGATCAGCGCCGTGATGACGACGCGCGGCTCGTGCAGGACGACGTGACCGAGGCCGACGCCCTCGCCAAGGCTGATGCCGCTGATGGTGAGCGGGCGCTTGAGGTCGAGCTGCATGCCGGGCGGTGCGAGCCGCTCGAGCTCGCCGACCGCCAGCATCTCGGCCAGCACCATTGCCGTCGTCTGCAGCGCCTCGACCTCTTCGTCGTAATAGGTCCGGTGCGTGCGGTTCTGGACGACGAGAACGCCGAGAGTGCGACCGGCGCGGAGGATCGGCACGCCGAGGAACGACGAGTACTGCTCCTCGCCGGTTTCGGGCAGGTACTGGAACGCCGGATGCGAATGGGCGTCGGGCAGATTGAGCGGGCGCGCCTCGGCCGCAATGGTGCCGACGAGGCCCTGGCCGACGCGGAGCTGCGCCATGTGGACGGCCTCGCGCTTGAGACCTTCGGTAGCGTAGAGCTCGAGGATGCTGTCGGCACGCAGGACATAGGCCGAGCACACCTCGGCGACCATGTTCGCCGCGATCTGAGTCACGATCTTGTCGAGCCGTTCCTGCGCGCTGATCGGCTCCGCCATGATCTCGCGCAAGCGGCGGAGCAGGACGCGCGGTCCGGCGGGGGGGCCCCGCATGTCCGCTATCCCAGAATTGTACTCATGAAGCCGCCACCGCCGCCGTTTTCGGCCGTGCGGTGCGAGGCCCGGCGTTTCCCTATCGTTCGTCGAGCCCGTATAACGAATGCAAAGTCCGTACCGCAAGCTCGGTGAACGGTGCGTCGATCAGCATCGAGATCTTGATCTCGGAGGTGGTGATGGCGCGGATGTTGATTCCCCGCGAGGCGAGAGCCTTGAAGGCGCTCGCCGCGACGCCGGCATGGCTGCGCATGCCGATGCCGATGACCGAGATCTTGGCGACGTCCGTCGAACCCTGGATTTCCTGGAACCCGATCGACTCCCGCGCCCCGTCCAGCACCGAGCGCGCCTTGTCGTAGTCGGCGATGGTGACGGTGAAGGTGATGTCGGTGAGGGATCCGTCCTCGGAGACGATCTGGACGATCATGTCGAGGTTGATGTTGGCTTCCGCCAGCGGCCCGAACACGGCGGCGGCGACGCCGGGCTTGTCGGGCACGCGGCGGAGCGAGATGTGGGCCTCGTCCTTGGAATAGGCGATGCCCGTGACGACCTGCTTTTCCAAGATCTCTTCCTCGTCGCAGATGAGGGTTCCCGGCGGCTCGGCGGCGCCCACGAGTTCCGGCGCGTCAGGATCGGTGAAGGAGGAGCGGACGAAGGTCCGCACGTTGTGGACCATGGCCATCTCGACCGAGCGCACCTGAAGCACCTTGGCGCCAAGCGAGGCCATCTCCAGCATCTCCTCGTAGGAGACCCTGGGCAGGCGCCGGGCCCGCGATTCGATGCGCGGGTCGGTGGTATAGACGCCATCGACGTCGGTATAGATGTCGCAGCGGTCGGCCCCCACGGCGGCGGCAATGGCGACCGCGGTGGTATCCGACCCGCCACGGCCGAGCGTCGCGATGCGGTTGTCGGGGCCGATGCCCTGAAAGCCGGCGATCACCGCCACCTGGCCCTGGCTCATCCGCTCAATCAGCCGCCCGCCGTCGATGTCCACGATACGGGCGGCGCCATGAGCGGCGTCGGTCCGGATCGGGATCTGCCAGCCGAGCCAGGAGCGGGCATTGACCCCCATTTCCTGCAGCGCGATCGCAAGGAGCCCCGCCGTCACCTGTTCGCCGGACGCGACAACGGTATCGTATTCGCGCGCGTCATGGAGCGCGGACGCGGCGCGGGTCCACGCGACGAGCTGGTTGGTCGCCCCGGCCATTGCCGAGACCACCACCGCCACCTCGTGTCCGGCGTCGATCTCGCGCTTGACGTGGCGGGCGACGATGCGGATACGCTCGATGTCGGCGACGGACGTGCCGCCGAACTTCATCACCAGGCGTGCCATGTTCCTGTCCGAAAGGCCTCCTCCGCCCCGCGAAGGCGCGCCTTCATAGCGATTTGACGCCGGCCCCGCAATGGAGCGGCCCGCAGGTTGGAAACGCACCAAAGGGAACGAGCGGGTCGCCGGCGCTTCCCCTCCGCGCCCCCCGCCCCATATCCGGCAGGCGGGAAGACGGAGAGGAAAGCCTGCCGCCATGACCAGCCCCAGCCGTCGCAGCGTGCTGGCCGCCCTCGGCGCCACGGCAGCCGCTGCCGCCCTTCGCCCGGCGCCCGCCGGGGGACAGGCGGCTTCCGTCCTCAACCGGGCCATTCCGTCGAGCGGCGAGGCCATCCCGCTCGTCGGGCTCGGCAGCTGGATCACCTTCAATGTCGGGGAAGACCCGCTGCTTCGCGCCGAATGCACCGAGGTGATGCGCGCCTTCTTCGCGGCCGGCGGCCGGATGATCGATTCCTCGCCCATGTACGGCTCGGCGCAGGCCGTGATCGGCCATGGCCTCGCGGAACTCGGCCGGCCGGAGGCCCTCTTCTCCGCCGACAAGGTCTGGACCACCGGCGACGGCGCGGCGCAGATCGCCGAATCCGAGCGCCTGTGGGGCGTTCCGCGCTTCGACCTCCTCCAGGTCCACAATCTCGTCGCCTGGGAGCAGCAGCTCGACCTCCTCCTCGCCATGAAGGCCGAGGGCCGGCTCCGCCATGTCGGCATCACGACGTCGGAAGGCCGCCGCCACGGCACGTTCGAAGAGGTGATGGCGACCCGGCCGCTCGACTTCGTGCAGGTGACCTACAATCCGCTCGACCGCGCCGTCGAGGAGCGCATCCTGCCGCTCGCGGCAGAGCGCGGCATCGCCGTGATCGTCAACCGTCCCTTCCGCCAGGGAATGCTGACCGATGCGCTCGCCGGCACGCCCCTCCCCGCCATTGCCGCCGAGCTCCGCTGCGCGACCTGGGCACAGCTCATCCTGAAGTTCATCGTCGCGCACCCGGCCGTGACCACCGCGATCCCGGCGACGACCCGCGTCGACCACGTCATCGAGAACATGGGCGCGGCGACCGATCCCCTGCCCGATGCCGCGCAACGGGCAGCGATCGTGGCGGCAATCGAAGACGCCTGATGCAGGACTGGCTGAGCTACACCCTCACCGACTTCCTGCTGTTCGCGCCCCGGACCTACTACCGCCTCTTCGCTCTTCACAACGCGGACCTCTGGCCGCTGCATCTCGCCGTCCTCGCCGCCGGCGCATGGCTTCTGGCGCTCGCCTTCGCCCGGACACCCCCGTGGCGCGGACGCGTGATCGCAGCCCTCCTTGCGGCGGCATGGCTGTTCGTCGCCTGGGCGTGGCTCCTCGGGCGCTACGACGGCATCAACTTCGCAGGCCGCTGGTTCGCCCTCGCCTTCGCGGTCCAGGCGGGGCTGATCCTTGTTCTCGGCGTATGGGGCGACCGCCTCCGCCCGGCGCTGCGGACTCATGCAGCGGCAATGGCCGGCGCCGCCATCTTCGCGGCGGCGCTCGCGCTCTATCCGCTTCTGAGCCCCGCACTGGGGCGCGGCCTCGCCTCGGCCGAGGTCTTCGCGCTCGCCCCCGACCCGACCGCCGTCGCCACCCTCGGCCTCCTGCTGGTGCCGGCCCGCGTGCCGTGGCTGCTCCTGCCGATCCCGCTCGCCTGGTGCACCATCACCGGCCTGACGCTGTGGACGATGGAGGCCCCCGACGCCTTCGTCGCGCCGCTCACGGGGCTGATGGTGCTTGGCCTGGCGGTGTGGAAGTCCCGGGACCGGTCTGCCGCGTGAGCTACACGAACGGGGTCCAGACATCCGGCCGCGGCGGCACCAGCCGGTCGAGATAGGCGCGGGCGGCGTCGGTGATGCCGTTGCCCGCCGGCGTGACGAAGCTCGCCGGCATGTGCTGCGTCTTGCCGGCGACCGCCTCGAGCGGCACGAGCTTGAGGCCGATCCGCCCGTCGCCGTACTGCATCGCCACCGAGCCGCTCTCGCGCTCGGCGGCATCGACGGCGAAACGCCCGATGTCGAAGGCCTCGCGCCGGTCGACGTCGCTGATCAGGCCGGCGAAACTCCGCGGCAGGTAGCCGAACGTATCGACGCGCGCCCGCACCTTCGGAAAGGCGGCGCTGATCGCGCCCTGGAGGGCGAGGCCGAGGTCGCCGCCGGAGAGCTGGAGATTGCCGTGGGCATCGCGCTCCTGCCGCTCCTCGGGGATCAGGCTCTCGGCGAGCGGCGTCCCGTCCTCGGTCTGCACGCCCTCCGACATCGCCACGACGCAGCGGCCGTGGGTCTCGCGGGCGGCGCCGATGTCGGCGATCAGCTTCTCGGGCGAGAAATGCGCCTCGGGCACGTAGACGAGATGCGGGCCGTCGGTCTCGTTCGCACGGCGCCAGGCGGCGGCCGCCGCGGTCAGAAAGCCCGCATGCCGGCCCATGACGATGCCGACTTAGATGCCCGGCATCGCCCGGAAGTCGAGATCGACGGAGAGGAAGGCCGAGGCGACGAACCACGCCGCGGAGATGAACCCCGGCGTGTGGTCGTTCTCCACGAGGTCGTTGTCGATCGTCTTCGGCGCATGGATGAAGCGCATCCTGCCCGTCTCGATCTCGTCGAGGATGCCCATGGTGCCGGCCGTGTCGTTGCCGCCGACATAGATGAAGGCGTCGGCATCGACCTTCTCCAGGCCCGCCACGATCCGCTCGCAATAGGCCGCGTCGGGCTTGTCGCGGGTGCTGCCGAGCCCTGAATTGGGGGTGTCGGCGAAGCGCTTGAGGTCGGCCTCCGAAACCGCCGACAGGTCCACGAAATCGCCCGCCGCGACGCCGCGGATGCCATGGCGGGCGCCGAGCACGCGCGACCCCGGGTGCTTCTCCCGCGCCGCGAGCGCCGCGCCGGCCACCGACTGGTTGATCACCGCGGTCGGCCCGCCACCCTGCGCGATCACGAAGACCCTGCTCATGTTCCCTCCCTCGGCATTGTCGGATTGAGGCGTCACGCCGTCTCGGCTGCCTGCTCGGCATCGGGAAGCGACAGCAGGCGGCGGAGCGCCGCATCGAGCGTCTCGCCCGGATCGTCCGGCAGGTCGTGGCAGCGCCAGGCGACATGGCCGTCGGGCCGGACCAGGACCGCACCGTCGCGGCCGACCTCGCTCAGCGCCGGCCATGCCGAACGCGGATCGCGGAAATCGGCCTCCGTACCATTGCCGATCACGAGGCAGGCGACCGGCATGCGGAGCGTCGCCGTGGCATGGCGCACCGCCTGGCGCCACGCCGCCGCCGCATGGGGCCCGACGAGCAGCGTCAGGCCCTGCGGCAGGAGAGCGTCATGGACCGACATGGCCTCGTCGCCGCGCTCGCCCATGAAGTGCGGCAGGCGCGATCCCGGCCAGGTTGTCGGCCGGTAGTCGATGACCGGATCCGCGGCGACCGGACGCTCCGTCCCGTCGGGGATCACGGCGCCGCGCTCATATGCGAAGCCGAGGTCGAGCCCGGCGAAGCGATAGTGCCGCGCCTGGGCAGGAACCCGCCGCTCGAACTCGTGCCGGGCATGCTCGCCGCGGCCGCTCGCCTCGGACAGGATGCGAAGCGGGCCGAGGGCCTGGCGAAGCGCGATGTTGATGGCATTGCGCTGCCAGCGCGGCGGCAGGCTGGTGAAGATCGCCGAGTTCTGCGCCGCCTGGAGGCGCTCCTGCTGCTTGAGGCTGAGCCCGACGATGTCGAGGAGGTCGCTCATCTGCTCAAAATTGGCAACACTGTGCTCGAGGTTGATGCGCGCCACCGGCCGGCGCTCCATCTCGTAGGTATCGAGGAGGTCGGAGCCGGCCTCCGAGCGCAGCACCGCGGCCAGTTTCCAGGCGAGGTTGTGGGCGTCCTGGACACCGGTATTGAGGCCGAGGCCGCCGGTCGGCGGGAAGCTGTGGGCGGCATCGCCGGCGAGCAGCACGCGACCCTTGCGATAGCGCGCCGCGACCGAGGCACCCAGCGACCACGGCCGCACGAGCTTGATCTCGAGATCGGGCGGCGCCAAGCCGACGGCATGCTCGACGAGGCTCCGGCAGCGGCTTTCCGTATAGGACTCGGCGGTCTGCTGCGGCGGATAATAGGGCACGAAGAGGACCCATTCGACGGGCAGCCAGTGGGCGATCAGCACGCCCAGCGCATCGGGATTGAGCGTCCAGTAAAGGATACTCTTGCGGTGGTCGACGAGGCGCCCGAGGTCGGCGGTGAAATAGACGCCGATCATGTGCTGGAGGGTTCGCCCGTCGTGACCGATACCGGCGAGGTGCCGGACCGCGCTTGTCGTCCCGTCGCATCCGACGACATAGTCGGCGCTCACCTCCATGCGCCGGCCGCCGGCCGCGATGGTGCAGGTGACACCCTCCTCCGTCTCCTCGATGTGGAGGAGGTCGTGACCGATCCGGAAGTCGATGAGCGGCGCGTCGCGGGCCGCCTGCCACAGGATCGGCTCAAGGCGATTCTGAGGGAAGACGGTGGCGTGGGTCGGGCTCGCCTCGAGCAGGGCGTCGACGTCGGGCGGAAGCGCCGAGCAGCGTCCCAGTTCGCGCTCCGCGAGGCTCGTCACCCAGGTGATCCCGGCGCGCTCGAACGGGCTCTGGCTCTCGGCCATGATGCGGTCCGCCTGGCCGGATTCCCGAAACACCTCCATGCTGCGCGTATCGAGAATGCAGGCCGCCGGATGCGCCTGGGGGGCGGTGTTGCGCTCGACGAGGGTCACCCGCACCCCGGCACGGGCGAGCAGGAGCGCCAGCGTCAGGCCGGTCGGCCCGGCGCCGACCACCACGATCCTGCCGGGTGCGTTACTCATCGCGTCCTTCCCACACCGCCCATTTGATCTGCCGCCCGTCGCCGCCCATTATGCACCATACGCGGCCTTTGGGGGCAGCGAATGCTGGCCCTGGCTCGGAACATGAAACGAATCCTGCTGATCTTCTACTCCCAGTCAGGAGAAGCGGAAGGCGTGGCGGCCACGTTCGAGACGGAAATGGCCGGCCTGGGCCATTCCGTGACGCTGGCGCAGCTCCAGCCGGATGAACCCTACCCCTATCCGTGGCGGTCGGTCGGGCGCTTTTTCGACGTGATGCCCGAGACTCAGCTCGGCCTGCCGCCGCCGATCCGCCGGCCGATGTTCGATCACGAGGCGCCGTTCGACCTCGTCGTCCTGGTGTCCCCGGTCTGGTTCCTCTCGCCCGCCCTGCCGGTGCAGCGCTTCTTCCGCACGCCCCAGGCGGCGGTGCTCCGTGACCGGCCGGTGATGACCGTGACCGTTAGCCGCGCCATGTGGCAGCAGGGTTCCGAGGCGCTCAAGCGCCTGCTCGCCGCCGCCGGGGCGCGCCACATCGACAATGTCGTCGTCACCCACCAGGGCTCGCCCATCGCGACCCTCGTCTCGACTCCGCGGACGCTGCTTTCGGGCAAGGGCGGGCGGCTAATGGGCGTCTTCCCCGAGGCGGGCGTCGCCGACGGCGACCGGGAGCGCATCCGGCAACTCGCACGGGTAGCGACGGCCCGACTCGCGGACACCGAGAGGGTAGACGGATCACTGCTCGCCGGCGAGCCCGCCGTGACCGTCCGCCGCTGGCTGATCGGCCCGGAACTGCTGGGCTGGTACGCATTTCACGGCTGGGCCCGGCTCATCCGGGCGCTCGGTCGGGGCGGCAGGACGTTGCGCATGGTCGGGGTCTGGGG
>JAEZEN010000194.1 GCA_023433185.1 Pseudomonadota bacterium
CCACCTGCACCGCCGCCTCCGGCACGCCGGCCGCGTGCAGGATCGCCGCGGCGCGCGCGGCGACGAGCGGTGTCTGCTCCGCCGGCTTGGCGACGACCGCGTTGCCGGCCGCCAGTGCGCCGGCGACCTGCCCGAGGAAGATGGCGAGCGGAAAGTTCCAGGGCGAGATGCAGGCGAAAACGCCGCGGCCCCTGTGGGACAGCACGTTCCTTTCGCCGGTCGGCCCCGGCAGGATCTCACCATGGGCGAAGAGCCGCCGCGCCTCGGCGGCATAGTAGCGGCAGAAGTCGACGGCCTCGCGCACTTCGGCCACGCCGTCGTTGAGGGTCTTGCCACCCTCGCGGGCGAGCAGGGCGACGAGCCCGTCCCGCTCGGCCTCGAGGCGATCGGCAGCACGGTCCAGGATCGCGGCCCGCTCCGTCGCCGGAACGCGTGACCAGTCCCGGAAGCCATCCCCGGCGCGCGCCATGATGTCGGCCACCGAGGCCGGCGATGCCTCGGCGACACGGCCAACGACGGTCCGACCGTCCACCGGACCCACGACGTCACGCCACGGGCCATCGTGACGGCTTCCGCCGGGAGGCCTTGCCTCGACGGGTTGCGTCGCAGCGCCGATCCCGGCCGTCAGCGCCTCGCGCTCGCGGCGGCAGCCGCACTCGATGCCTCCCGAATTGCGCCGCGCCGGCTTGTAGAGATCGGCCGGCAGCGGGATGCGGGCATGGCGCGCTCTGGCGCCGCCTTCGAGGATCCCGGCCGGACGGACGAGAAGCGCATCGACCGGCACCGAACGGTCCCCGGCGATCGCGACGAACGAGGAATTGGCACCGTTCTCGAGGAGACGCCGGACGAGGTAGGCGAGCAGCTCGCGATGCCCGCCGACCGGCGCGTAGATGCGACAGGGCACGGTCTCTTCGCCCCACACCGCTTCATAGAGGGCCTCGCCCATGCCGTGGAGCCGCTGGAACTCGAAGCCGGTCCGGTCGTCGCCGGCCATTTCGAGGATCGTCGCGACCGTCAGCGCATTGTGACTGGCGAACTGGGGGTAAAGCCGGGGGCGCGCCGCGAGCATCTGGCGGGCGCAGGCCAGGTAGCACAGGTCCGTCGCCGCCTTCCGCGTATAGACCGGATAGCCGGCGAGGCCGCGCTCCTGGGCCCGCTTGATCTCGGTATCCCAGTAGGCGCCCTTGACGAGGCGGACCATGAAGCGCCGGTCGAGCGCCGCGGCAAGGTCTGTGATCCAGGCGATCACGGCCGGCGCCCGCTTCTGGTAGGCCTGGACGGCGAGCCCGAAACCATCCCAGCCGGCGAGGGAAGGGTCGGCAGCGACCGCGCCGATCACCTCGAGCGAGAGTTCGAGCCGGTCGGCCTCCTCGGCATCGATGGTGAAGCCGAGGTCGAGGTCGCGGGCTTCCCGCGCAAGGTCGAGGACGCGGGGCACGAGCGCCGCCATGACGTCGGCCCGCTTCACCGCCTCGTAGCGCGGATGGAGCGCCGAGAGCTTCACCGAGATGCCGGGGCGGTCGGGAAACGGAAGCCGGCCGGCCGCCTTGCCGATCGCCCCGATCGCCTTCCGGTAGGACCGGAAATAGGCATCCGCGTCGGCCGCGGTTCGGGCCCCCTCGCCCAGCATGTCATAGGAGTGTCGGAAGCCGCGCTCGGCATGGCTCCGCGCCCGCTTCAGCGCCTCGCCGATCGTCTCGCCGAGCACGAAATGATGACCGAGGATGCGCATAGCCCGCCGCGTCGCCGCCCGCACTGCCGGCTGGCCGAGGCGCCGCACGACGCCGGCGATGACGTTGTCCGGACTGTCGCCGATCTCGACGATGTGGCTCGACAGGCCGAGGGCCCAGGTCGAGGCGAGAACGAACCAGCTCTCCGCTCCCTCGGCGTGACGCGCCCAGTCGCCGCCCGAGAGCTTGTCCTCTATCAGTTGATCCTGCGTCGCCGCGTCCGGCACACGGAGCAACGCCTCGGCGAGCACCATCAGCGCCAGCCCCTCGCGCGTCGAAAGGCTGTACTCGCGGAGGAAGTCCTCGATCCCGCCGACGAATCCGGACTGTTCGCGGATCGCGCCGACCAGGCGCCGCGCCGTCGCATCGATCCGGGCGTCGGCCGCGGGCTCGAGGGATGTATCCGCGATGAAGCGCCGGATCAGCGCCGCGTCGTCCGGTGCGTACGCGGCATCGAAGGGCGGAATGGTAGCCCGGCTCTGCATGGCTGCGAGGATAGCGCGGCGCCGGCCCGAAGGCGACGGCCACGGTTGTCCCGGGTCGGGCACCTCGCCTATGGTGGCAGGGACCCCGGCCAGCCTGACGAGGGTGTCCCCATGCGACTGCCCGCCCGCGCCCTGGGACTTGCGGCCCTGATCGCGCTTTCGGCCTGTTCCGGCGACTCGCCCCTTGTCGTGGTGAGCGGCGGCGGCTTCATCTTCAACTACCGCATCGCCGAAGCGACCGCCGGGATCGTCGCCGAAGTCGCCCGCCCCCTCCCCCCGGGCGGTGCGGTGGAGGTGAGCTTCGAGAACCCGGCCGGCGGCCCGCCATTCGTCGAGGCCAAGCCGGTGACGCCCGAGCGCCGACGCTTCAGCTTCGTCACCCCGCCGCTCTCCGGCATCAAGGCCGACACCGACTACGTGGTCGTCGTCCGCGTTCTCGATGCCGAGGGAAAGGAAGTGCAGCGCGTCGAGACCAGGGTTCGCTCCGACGTCGACCAGTCGATCCTGCCGAAGGCGCCGCTCACCGTCGGGCCGGGCTACGC
>JAEZEN010000270.1 GCA_023433185.1 Pseudomonadota bacterium
CCGTCCTGCATGACGACGATGCGGTCGGTGATCTCGACGATCTCGCGGAGCCGGTGCGAGACGTAGACGACGGAACGGCCCTCCCCGCGGAGCGCCCGCACGATGCGGTGGAGGTGGTCGACCTCGGTGTCCGACAGCGAGGTGCTGGGCTCGTCGAGGACCAGGACGCGGGCATCATGGTAGAGCGCGCGGGCGATCATCACCATGCGCTGCTCGACGGCGGTGAGGTCGCCGACCGTGGCCTCCGTGCCGATCGCGAGCTCGAGCCGATCCAGCACCGCCCGGACCTTCCGCGCCAGGGCGCGCCAGTCGACCAGCCCCAGCCGGCGGGGAAAGCGCGAGCCGAGGGCGACGTTTTCGGCGACGCTCATCGCCGGCACGTTGCCGAGTTCCTGGTGCATGAAGGCGAGGCCGAAGCGGTGAGCGTCGGGCGGGCCGTAGGAGGCTGGCAGCGGCACCCCGCCGACCGTCACGGAACCCGCGTCGGGATGCTCGACCCCGGCGAGGATGCGGATCAGCGTCGACTTGCCCGCCCCGTTCTTGCCGACAAGGCCGATGATCTCGCCGGGGAAGATGTCGAGGCCGGCCCCGTCGAGCGCCAGCACGCCCGGATATCGCCGGGTGAGGCCGCGGGCGCTGACATAGGGCTCGGCCATCGCACCCCTCACCGTCGGGCGAAGCGGGAGAGGAAGATCGCGGCGGCGAGGATCGCGCCCTGGATGATTTGGACCAGCGGGCCGCTGAGATTGAGGATCGTCAGCCCCGAGCCGATGATCTGCAGGTAGAGCGCGCCGATCGCCGTGCCGATCGCGGTGAAGCTGCCCAGCCGGAACATGCTCGAGCCGAGAAAGGCGGCGGCATAGGCGGGCAGCAGCAGGCCAAGGCCGGTATTGGGATTGGCGGCCCCGGCCTGCGAGGTGAGGAGGATCGCCGTGATTGCCGCAGCGATGCCGACGACGCCGAAGCCCACCGCCTTGAGGAGCCGGACGCGGACGCCCGACAGCCGCGCCGCCTCGGCATTGCCGCCGATCGCGTACATGTAGCGGCCGGCCTCGGTGTGGCGGAGGAAGATGTGGGCGACGATGAGCACCGCGACGGCGATGTAGACCTGGTTCGACAGCCCGAAGGTGCGGCCGCTGGCGATCGCCACGTAGCCTGCCGGGATGCCCTGGTAGATGCTGCCGCTGCCGGTGAGCTGCAGGCCGACCCCGGTGAACACCGTGCCCATGGCGATGGTCAGGATGAAGGACGGCAGGCCGACATAGGCGATGAGCACGCCGTTGGTCAGCGCCAGCGCTGCCCCGAGCGCGATGGTGGCGAGGATCGCCACCGGTACCGGCAGCCCGACATGGGATTCCGAGACCAGCAGGACGCAGGACGTCGCCAACAGCGCCGTGAGCCCGCCGATCGACAGGTCGTAGTCGTTCATGACGAGCACGAAGGTGATGCCGAGCGAGGCGATGAGCAGCGGCGCGCAGTCGCGGAGGATCGCCTTCATCATGAAGGTGGTGAAGAACGCATCGGGCCGGAGCAGGCTGAAGGCGGCGAAGGTCGCCACCATCGCGAGGATGACGCCATAACGGGCGAGGAAGGGCACCACGCCGCCCGTCGCCGGCGCCGGGCCGGCGGGAACGGTGCTGGTCTCGTCGCGCGCGGGCATCCCTGACGCCCTCAGCCCGCGGCTTCGCGAAGCCGGGCGGTCGCCGCCCCGTCGACGGCGAAGTCGTCGGTGAGGGCGACCCGGTAGACCGCCTCGGCACGGCCGCGCGACACCCAGCCCTCGGCGACGTCCTTCGCCACCCGGTCGGGGTCGCGCTCCGCGGGCGGGCCATAGCCGCCGCCGCCGGTGCACATCGACACCACCGTCTCGCCGGGCTGGAGGACGAGGCGGGCGAAGTTCTCGAGCGGCACCAAGGTGCCATCGGCCTGCCGGCGATACTGCCGCGCCCTGGCGCCGTCGAGGCCGCCGCGCACGCCGCGCGGCGCGTTGAAGGTGCCGTCGCTGGTGTAGATGATCTCCATCGGCCCGGCGACCGGCCCGTATTCGACATAGGCGCCCGGCGCCCCGCGGAAGCGGCCGGCGCCCTCGCTGTCGGTGATGATGTGCTGCGCCCGCACCTCGATCGGATACTTCATCTCGTCGATCTCGACGCTGTCGTGGAGCTGCAGCCCCGCGACGCCGACGCCGATCACCGTGAGCCAGCCGTCGGCCTGCGGCGCGCCGGCGCCGTTGGTGACGAGCAGGCAGAGGAAGTTGATGTAGCTGCCGCCGCCGTCGCGCGGGTCGGTGCCCGAGATCACCGCCATCGCCGGCGGCAGGCACTTGCCGATCTCGGCCATGCCGTAGCCGTCGGCGAGCTCGGCGATGCCGATCGTCACCGCCTTGCCGATCGTCTCGGCGAGGTTGGTGGTCGCGGCCGAGCAGCTGAAGGGATGCCTGGGGATGCCGATCAGGCAGTTGTCGCGCAGCACCACGTCGAGCCGGCGGAAACTGCCGGCATTGGGCGGGACGGGCCGCGGCAGGCTCGAGAACACCCCGGCCATGGCGTTGCACGAAGCCGTCGACTCGGTGAGGTTGAGGCCGATCGGCTGGCAGTCGAGATTGTCGGTCATGTCGAGGCGGATGCGCGCCGCGGCGGGATCGATGGTGAGGTCGAGATTGACCGGCAGGCCCGTTTCCGCCCCCGGCACCGGGTCGTGCATCAGCGAGACGCGGATCGTGCCGGAGGGCAGCTCGCCGATGGCCTCGACCATGCGCGCCTCGCTGTAGTCGAACCACGCCGACGCATAGCGGCGAAGATGATCGCCGCCCATCTCGGCGACCAGTTCCAGAAGCCGCCGCTCGCCGATCCGGGCCGAGCCGAGGATGGCCAGGAAGTCGCCATGCCACATCTCCGGCGCGCGGAGCCGCACCTTGCACTGGCGGACGAAGTCCTGGTTGATCTCGTACCGCGCCTGGACCTTGGTACAGGGGAAGATCAGCGCCCCTTCCTGGTAGACGTCGGTGGCGGTGGCATAGAACGTCGTCGGGATCGAGTTGCCGCAGTCGGCGACATGGGCCTTGGCGAAGACGGTGAAGTGGTGGGTGCCCGCGTCGTCGATGACCGGCATCAGGATGCACCAGTCGGCGGCGTGCGAGTTGCCGGTATAGGGATCGTTGTGGAGGAAGGCATCGCCCTGCGCCATGTCCGGGTGCCATTCCTTCATGCGCGCCGCCTGGAGGTCGGGGCCGCGGAAGGTGTGGCAGGGCAGGCTCTCGGCGACGGTGAGGATCTCGTTGTCGGCGGTGAGGATGCCGCAGGAGAAGTCGCGCGCCATGTTCATGATCGCCGAGCGGGCGGTCCGCTGCAGCGTGTTCATCATGGCTCCGACGATCGCCTCGAGGCGATTGTTCATCAGGGCGAGTTGGAGCCCGTCGAAATCGCCCCGCCGCATGCCGCCTCCGCTGCCGTCCGCACTCATGCCGCCTGCTCCATGTCGCGGCCGACCACGGCGCTGCCGCCGAACGGCTCCAGGAGGAGCG
>JAEZEN010000309.1 GCA_023433185.1 Pseudomonadota bacterium
GCTCGGGCCAGGTGCGGGTCGACGGCGGCCGCGTCAAGACCAGCACGCGGCTGGAGCCGGGGCAGGCGGTGCGCATTCCGCCGATGGGTCCGCCGGCCGCCGCGGCGCCGCGCGATGCGAGCGAGGACGAAGCCGCCGGGGGCACCGGCATCTCCGATCCGGCCGGGGCGCATCGGGCGCCGCGCCCTGCCGCTGCCGGTGGCCGCGAGGCCCGAACCGGAAACCGCGACGCCGACGACCTGCGCTCCTATCTGCTCTACGAGGACGATGCGGTCTTCGTCTTCAACAAGCCGCCGGGCCTCGCGGTACAGGGTGGCTCCGGCCTCAGCCGCCACGTCGACGCCATGCTCGAGGCGCTGACCGACGCCAAGGGCCAGAAGCCGCGCCTCGTCCACCGCCTCGACCGGGCGACGTCGGGGGTGCTGGTCGTGGCCCGCACCCGGCTCGCGGCGCAGAAGCTCGCCGCCTCGTTCCGCACGCGCGCGACCAAGAAGATCTACTGGGCCCTGGTCAAGGGCGTGCCGAAGCCGCACCAGGGCCGCATCTCGACGTGGCTCGCCAAGGAGGACGGGCCGGAAGGTGATCGCATGCGCGTCGCCCGCCACGGCGACGACGAAGCGAGCCATGCCGTCTCGCTCTACTCGGTCACCGAGCAGGCCGGCGGCAAGTTCGCCTGGCTGACGATGAAGCCGGTCACCGGGCGCACCCACCAGCTCCGCGCCCACGCCGCCCATATCGGCCATCCGATCATCGGCGACGACAAGTACTTCCATGCCGAGCCGGACTGGGACTTCCCCGGCGGCATGCAGAACAAGCTCCACCTCCATGCGCGGCGGATCGTCATCCCGCATCCCTCCGGGAAGGGCGTCATCGACGTCAGCGCGCCGCTGCCGCCGCACATGCAGCAGAGCTGGAACCTGCTCGGCCTCGACCCGTCCCTCGGCGACGCCAGCGACGACGACGGGGACGATTGAGCCGCGCTCAGGCGCGCGCGCGGATGGCCCAGCAGGCCGCGGTGAAACGGACCTGCTCGCCCGCGACATAGGTCGCGAAGGCGGCCATCACGGCGTCCGTCACCTCTGCCGCAAGGACCGGATCGACGTCGCGGAGCGCCAGGCCGAGCGGCCCGAGCCGGGTCGCGAAATGCGCCAGGCCGGCGGCGGGAAACGCACAGGCGACATCGAGCGGCGCGACCTCGACGTCACGCCAGCCCGAGGCCGCGAAGATGCCGCGCACCGCGTCGGGGTCGGCGAGCCCGAACTGGCCGGGACCATCGCCGCGCCGCTTCGGGAAGTCGGGCATGAGCGGCGCGGCGGCGCGCTCCGCGGTGGTCATGAAGGGATTGTCCGCGGGGCTTCGCCAGCTGACCAGGAAGGTGCCGGCGCCGGGCCGCGCGGCGCGGCGGAGATTGGCAAAGGCGACGACGGGCTCGGCGAAGAACATCACCCCGAAGCGCGACACGAGCATGTCGCATTCGCCCGGGGCAAAGTCATGGGTGGCGGCATCCGCCGCGAGGAACCGCGCCGGCGATCCGGCCGCCGCGGCGCGGGCCTCCGCGACCGCGATCATCGGCTCGGAAATGTCGAGGCCGAGGACGCTGCCGGTGCTGCCGAGCGCGCCGGCGATGGCGAGCGTCGTGCTGCCCGTGCCGCAACCGATATCGAGCACGCTCCGCGCGCCGTCCGCCCGCACCGCATCGACCAGGATCGACTCGAAGGCGCGGAACATCATGTCGAGGATGTCGCGATTGCCGATCCAGGCGTCGGCGCCGGGTCCGTTCCACATGGCGCGCTGGTCGGCACCGATCCGGGCCGTGTCATTCATGGGGAGGCTCCCGAGGGCGGTGGACTGCCCCGGCACCGGGGCGGACACGGCGGCGCGGGAGGGTGATCCCCCGTCGCCGTGATGTCGTTGGCGCCTACCGCGTCGGGCCGACGACCTCGACGCTGCCCGTATCCGTCCGGGCGTTGAGGTAGGGACGATACATGTCCTCGACCGTCGCCGCCGGCCGGGCAAAGACGCCCGGCGAGACGGCCCGCATCGAGTAGGCGACGCTGAACTGGATCGGGTCGCTGCTCGAGCGGTCGAGGGCGGCGACGAAGCGGTCGGTCCGCGCCTCGGTATGGGCGACGTTCCGCGCGACCGCCAGCCAGCCGAAGCTCGAAACGTCGCCGCTCGCCGAGATGTTCGGGTTCTCGATCTCGTAGCCGGCCGGGATCGGGTCGACGACGAGGATGTTGCCGGCCCGCGCCTGGTCGGCCGTCACCGTCAGCATCACCACGATCCGCTCGTTCTGGCCGACCGCGGCGATGTCGGTCGGCTCGCCGTCGACGGTGTAGTAGAAGCGCTCGATCGAGAAGCCCGTGCCGCCCGCCGGCTCCGGCACCTCGGTCACGCCGGTGGTGGTGAGCACGGCGTCGAGGGTCTCCGTGCCGAGGTTCCGGATCGCCACGGGTGCGGCCTCGAGCAGGGCCTGGTCGTAGTCCTTGAAGAGCGGCCCGGCCACGGTAGCCCCTTCGATCTCGAACTGCGTGCGGGCCGAGTCCTCGATCAGCGCCGCGGCGGCGAGCAGCATCCAGGCCTGCTCCTGGGTGCTGGTATAGCGGCGCAGCTCTTCCTCCGTGGCGACCTGGTTCGCAAGGTCGCGGAGGTCGGCACCGCCGACGTCGCTCTCGGCGGCCAGCGTCAGCACGGCCGCCTTGTCGCGGAGCTGGCTGCCGTAGTCGCCCACCCAGTAGTCCGCGTTGCGGCCGGTGCGAAGGTCGGCGAAGGCCGCGTCGAAGGCGCGGGCGGCGCGGGAGCGGTCGCCGTAGAGCGCGAGCGCGGCCCCGACCTGGGCCTTGGCGAGCGCCGTGCCGAAGTTGCCGATCTTGGTCTCCGCATAGTAGCGGAGGTCGCCGAGGGAGGCACGCCCGGTGCGTGCGAGCACGTAGAGAGCATAGGCCACGTCCTCGCCGCCATGCCCGAAGTCGTCGGCATAGGACAGGCGGTTCGCCAGGTTGTCGAGGGCGAGCGTCCGCGCCAGTTCGGGCACGTCGTAGCCCTTCTCGGCGGCGCGGGTCAGGAAGTCGGTGATGTAGGAGTCGAGCCAGAGATCGCTGTTGCCGTAGGGTCCCCAGAGGCCGAAGGAGCCGGAGGAGGACTGGTTGGCGAGGACGCCCTGGACCGCCTTCTGGACCCGCGGCCCGATCTCGCCGTCGGTCGCCGCTCCGATCGCGACCGCCACGTCGTTGAGGTAGACGAGGGGGAGGGCACGGCTGGTGATCTGTTCCGCGCAGCCATAAGGGTAGCGGTCGAGGGAGGCCAGCAGCCCCGCCACGTCGAGCCGGCTCGCGCCGCCGATCGTCACCGCGACCGAGGCCGTGCCGGGCACGAATTCGGCGAGCGGCGCGGCATCGACGGTCAGCGTCGCGCCGCCATTGAGGGCCACCACGTTGCGCCGCGACACGGGCTGGCCGGGCGGGCGGATGCCGAGGGCGAGCTCCCGCGGCCAGGTCTCCCCGGTCGGCGCGGTGAGGGTGACGGTGAGGACGAAGTCGCCCACCGCCTCGCCCGCGATCGGGATGTGGACGCTCTGCCGTTCCTTCTCGGCGAGCGTGAGGGTGCGCTCGAGGTCGCCCGCGGCGATGGCGATCCCGTCGCCGGCCTCGATGCTGAGGGCGTAGTCGCCGGCCGAACCGGAGACGTTGTTCACCTCGACGAGGAGGCGGGACGTGTCGCCGGTATGCAGGAACTGCGGGATGCTGGCGCTCACCACGACCGGATCGCGCACCAGCACGTCCTTGACCGCATGGCCGACGCCGGTCCGCGACCAGGCCATCGCCATCACCCGCACCGTGCCGTTGAACTGCGGCATGTCGAAGGTGACGACGGCCTTGCCCTCGGCGTCGAGCTCGACGATGCCGGAGTAGAATGCGACGAGCTTCTCGGTCGGCGGCGGGGCCGCGAGCCGGACGCCGCCACCGTCCCCGCCGGAGCGGATCTGGCCGGGGACGCCCTGCATGCGGTCGATGAGCAGGCCGTAGAGGTCGCGTAACTCAATGCCGAGCTTGCGCTGGCCGAAGTACCACTCGTCCGGCGCCGGCGGCTGGAAGTTGGTGAGGTTGAGGATGCCGAGGTCGACCGCGGCGACGGTCACGAAGGCCTTCTCGCCGGGCGCGAGGTTGTCGATGGCGACCGGGATCGCCATCGGCCGGCGCGGCTGCATCTCGTCGACGACGCCGAGCGAAACCGCGAGATCGCGGTCGCCGGGCTCGACCTTGCCCCAGGTGAGGCCGAGGGCGCGCGACGGCATGCGCTTCGCCGGCAGGTCCATCGGCCGGAACAGGGTCGCGGTGACGTAGGCGCCGGGTCCCCATTCGTCGGTGACTTCGAGATCGACGCTGGTGCCGCCCTCCGGCACGTCGACGGCCTGCATCGCGATCAGCCGGTCGTCGACGACCGTCACCAGGGCGATGCCGGCGAAGCGCGGGTCGAGGCGAAGCTTCGCCGTCTCGCCGACGCGGTAGGCGGGCTTGTCGAGCGCGACATCGAGCACATCGGGCGTCTGCGAGGAGGCGGAGGAGGCGTACCAGCCGGCATGGAACTCGTAGCTCGACGCGGTGGCCCCGTCGCCGCTCCGCTCGACGGTCAGCCGGTAGCGGCCCCAGTCGACATTGGCGGAGATCGTCACCGGGCTGTCGGCGCTGGCGTCGATCTCGCCGGTGGCGATGCGCTCACCGCTGGTCACCACCTCGTATCTCCAGCCTTCGTCGGTGCGGTACCACTGGTAGTCGGAGACGATCCGCTCGAGGCGCCAGCCGAGGCCGGGCGCCGCGATCCGCTCGCCGGCCGGGTCGACGACGATCACGTCGAGATTGGCCATCGCGCCTTCCTCGACCTCGTCCTCGGTGAATTGCGGCCGAATGCCGATCATCGGCACCTCGGGCGTCACCGGCAGGGTCAGGCGGCGCTCGACGGCCCGGCCGTTGGTGTCGGCGATGCGGACGATGATCTGCGCCTGGAGCGGACGGGTCGTCGCCGGCAGCTGCGGCAGGTCGACCTGAAGCGTCGCCCGGCCTTCCTCGTCGGTGAAGGCGCCGATGTCGATCGGCTCGCGCCAGGGATCGACGCGGTCGTCGGCGAGGCCGAAGCGATAGCCGGCGAAGCCGGGCAGGCCGTCGGCGGCGCGGATGTCGATGTCGCCGTCGATCGAGAGGCCCGGCGCGGTGGCGCCGTAGAGGTAGCGCGCGGTGACGTCGATGACCGCCGGATCGCCCGGGCCGATCGCCCGCGAATCCGTGGCGAGTTCGAAGGCGAGCCGCTCGGGCTGGAAGTCCTCGACGAGCACCGAGGTCTCGGCGATCGAGGCGCCCTTCGGGTCGGCATAGAGCTTCACCTGCCAGGAGCCGCGCATCGCGTCGGAGATAAGCGCGACGTCGGCCGAATAGCCGCCCAGGCCGCCGTCGGAGAGCGTCTCGCGGAGATATTCGACGCCGTCGGGCCGCTCGACGACGAGGGTGAGCGGCAGGTTGCCGACCGCGTCGGCGCGGGCGTCGCGGACCAGGGCGGTGAGGTGGATCGTCTCGCCCGGGCGGTAGATGCCGCGCTCCGGCGTGACGAACACGTCGAGCGGACCGGGGGCGGGTCGGCCCTCGACGCCGCGGTCGGAGAGGTCGAAGGCCGCGCGCTTGAGGTCGATGAAGGCGTAGTCGCTCTCGCCGACGGTCGCGTCGATGATCTGCGGCGACGCGCCCCCGGTGCCGCGCGCGAGGCCGGGATCGAAGCGGGCGTAGCCGTTCGCGTCCGTGGTGGCTTCGCCGAGGACGTCGTTGTTGACCGCCACGAGGCGAAGCTTCGCGCCGGCGACGGGCTCGGCGGTGGACAGCGAACGGACGATGGCATGGATGCCGTCGCTGCCCGAGAGCGTCGTCAGCCCCAGGTCGGAGACGACGAACCACTGGGTCGCCATCGGGCCCCACTGGGACGGGTCCAGCTCCGCCTTGGCGGTGATGACGTAGACGCCCGGCTTGAGGTCGGGGATGGCCTCGGTCACCGGCACGGCAGTCGTGATCGTCCGGTTGAGCTCGGACCGGATGAGGATCTCGCCTTCCCAGACCTTCTCGCCGCTCTCGTAGCCGATGTTCTCGGCGCTCCACTGGGCGAGCGTGCGCATGAACTGGTTGTTGCGGACGGCATAGGCGATGCCGCGGTCGCCGATCCGGTAGATCTGGGCGAGGGCCTTGTCGGTGTTGACCGAGACGATCGGGATCGAGGCGCCGGGGCCCGACGGCAGGACATAGGCGTTGCCGGCGAAGCCCACCCAGGGGGCGCGGTCGCGGACATAGATGTTGAGCTCGACCGGGCTGGCGAGCACCTCGCCGTCGGCTGCCGGCAGCCCGCCGCGGATGCGCACGTCGTAGCGGCCGCCGTGCTTGACGCCGTCGATGCAGATCTGGCGGCGCTCGGGCTCGATGGCGAGGCCGTCGCCGCCGGAGACCATGACGAAGTCGGCGAGGCGCGAGTCGGAGACCGGCAGGTCGTCGGAGAAGACGATGCAGATGCGCGGATCGGCGAGGTCGGCATCGACATTGTGGGAGACGATGCGGAAGCCATGCTCGGCGATCACCCGCTCGTAGTCGGCCTGAACCGAGGGATCGGGCACGAGCGCGAGGCTCGCGCGGTAGGAACGATAGCTGAGCTTCCAGTCCTCGCGGCGGGCGAAGCCGTCGCCGAGGAGGGCGAGCGCCCGGGCCTGGTTGTCGACCGCATCCGAGCGGACGAATCCGTTGATGCTCGCCGCGGTGACGTCCTGGCGGATACGCTGGCGCTCCGACCAGTCGTTCGTGCTGCGTGCCAGGTTGGCGATGGCGAAATCGAGCCACAGGCCGGGATTGTCGTCGGCGACGGCGAGCGACTGTCCGAACAGCGTTGCCGCCATGTCGTAGTCGCCGGCGTTGTAGCGGCTGGTTCCCTGGTCGCGGAGCGCCTGGTAGGCGGAGCCCTCGGGCGGCGGGAAGCGGCGCTTGATGGTGCCGGCGAGCTCGCGGGCCTCGTCGATGTAGCGGCCGGGGACGAAGTCGAGCTCGGCGAGGCGCGTGGCCTCGAGGCTCGGCGTCAGCTCGGCGGTCGAGACCAGCCGGCCGGCGGTCGCACCGGGCGTCGCGGTCAGGATCCCGAAATCGGTCTTCAGGAAGCACCAGCGCGCCTTGTTGTTGTAGGTGAAGGCACGGCATTGGGCGCCGTCGATGCAGGCGTCCTGGCAGGCCTGGAGTTCGACGTTCTTGAGTGTCTCGTAGTCGAAGCCGGGATAGTCGGCCTCGGGGGTGACGATCACCCGCGTTTCCTGGGCCGTCGCCATCCCGATGGGGAGGCCGGCCGCCAGCAGAATGGCCAGCGCCAGGAAACGAGCCGCATGGACGACGTTGCGCATGGGGATGTCCTCCGACTGGCGCCCGCCCTCGTGGGCCTTTCGAGGCGCACTCTAGTGAGGGCCGGGAGCGGGGTAAAGGCGGGCAAGTGGATCGCGGGCAGGTGTGGCGGTTGGGATACGCATCGGGGCAGCACGGCCGATATCACGCCGAACGGGAGCGAGCGGTGACGAGCGTCTCACCCGGTTCCGGCGCCATTGCGGCGCGACGCGGGCAAATTTTCGTCGCCGCCGCTTGGCTATCGCCCGCGCCGATCTGCTATCAACGCGCGCCCGGCGCGTGTCGCGGGGCGCACGCTCGAAGCGAGGGGAGGATACGTCATGGCGACGGACAGCACGGAAACGGTCGGCTTCATCGGCCTCGGCATGATGGGCCACGGCATGGCCAAGAACATCGTCGAGAAGGGCTATCCGCTCGCCGTGACGGCGCATCGCAACCGGAAGCCGCTCGAGGACCTGGTCGGGCGCGGCGCCGTCGCCTGTGCGACGCAGAAGGAGGTCGCCGAGCGCTCGTCCATCGTCTTCCTCTGCGTCACCGGCTCGCGCGAGGTCGAGGCGATCGTGCGCGGCGCCGACGGGCTGATGGCCGGACTCAAGCCGGGCTCGGTGGTGGTCGACTGCTCGACCTCGGATCCGAACTCGACGCTGGCGCTCGCGGCCGAACTCGCCGCGATGGGGGTCGACTACGCCGATGCGCCGCTCTCGCGGACGCCGAAGGAGGCCTGGGAGGGCAAGCTCGACACGATGGTCGGGGCGACCGATGCGGTGTTCGCGCGCATCCGGCCGGTGCTCGACACCTGGGCCGGCAAGGTGGTTCACATCGGCACCGTCGGCGACGGCCACAAGATGAAGCTCCTCAACAACTTCATCTCGCTCGGCTATGCCGCGATCTATGCCGAGGCGCTGGTGCTCGGCGCCAAGGTCGGCATCTCGCCGCAGCGCTTCCACAGCGTCATCGACGGCGGCCGGATGGACTGCGGCTTCTACCAGACCTTCATGGGCTGCGTCGTCGGCGGCACCCGCGAGTCGCACCGCTTCCCCATCGCCAATGCCTTCAAGGACCTGAAGTATCTCGAGTCGATGGCCGACGCCGCCTCGCTGCTCAACCCCGTCGGCAACGCCGTGAAGAACGCCTTCGCGACCGCCGTGGCGGCCGGCGGCGGCGGGGCGGAGAACTACGTCCCGCACCTGCCCGAGTATATCGGCGCCGCCAACGGCATGGACTTCAGCGCCGAGGTCGAGAAGGGGAGGGGCTGAGCGTCGTCCGCCGCGGCTATTGCTTCGCCTTGCGGCGGATCAGCCGGTCGAGCTCGCCGAGGAAGCGCGAGCGGTCGGCCGGCGCGAAGCCGCGGCCGCCGCTCTCGATCGCCCCGGTCTCGCGGAGGTGGCGCTTGAGGTCGCGCATCGCGAGCGCCATGCCGATCGAGTCGTCGGTGAAGGGGCGCCCCTCGGGACCGAGGGCGATGGCCCCGGCCTTGAGGGCGCGGTCCGCGAGCGGGATGTCGGCGGTCACGACGATATCCGCCGGCGTTGCGTTCGCGGCGATCCAATCGTCGGCGGCGTCGGGCTCCCTCGGGACCACGACGTGGCGGACATTGGGGTCGCGCGACGGCCGGAGCCCGCCGTTCGAGACGATCACCACCGGCAGGCGGTGACGCTTGGCGACGCGCAGCGCCTCCGCCTTCACCGGGCAGGCGTCGCCGTCGATGATGATGCGGGTCTCGGACAGGGCGGCCTCCCGGGTGCGGTGAGTCGGAGCGAGGCGCCGACAATGCCGCCCGGGGCGGTTCGCGCCAAGGCGCGACGGAGCGCGGGCGGGACGCGGCCGGCACATGTGACGTCGGTCACAGCGGGCCGTTCCTGCCGGCGGGCGGCGCCGCTATAGCTCGTCCATGGCACGGGTCTTCATCTCCCATTCGAGCCGCGATCGCGAGCAGGCGGAGGAAATCTTCGCCTGGCTCAAGCAGCAGGGCTTCGAGCAGGGCTTCCTCGACATCGACAAGCACCAGGGCATCCCGCCCGGGGAGCGCTGGGAGCAGAAGCTCTACGACGAGCTCGACCGCGCCCAGGCGATGATCCTCGTGCTGACGCGGAACTGGTTCGATTCCAAGTGGTGCTTCGCCGAGTTCGCCCAGGCGCGCTCGCGCGGCAAGGCGATCTTCCCGCTCATCTATTCGCCCGACGGCGACCAGTTCGTCGGCGACGACCTCCAGAAGCTCAACCTCGTCCGCGACAAGCAGGGCGGCCTCGAGCGCCTCGCCCGGCGCCTCACCGAGGTGGCGCTGATGGGGCAGGGGGGCTTCGACTTCCCGCCCGGGCGTGCGCCCTATCCGGGCTTCCTCAGCTTCGACGAGGCGGACGCGGCGATCTATTTCGGCCGCGACGACGATGTCCGGAGGCTCATCCAGCGCGCCGACTCGCGCCGCATCGAGGGCGGCCGGCGCTGCATCTTCGTGCTCGGCGAGTCCGGCACCGGCAAGTCCTCGCTGCTTCGCGCCGGCCTCATCCCGCGGCTCCGCAAGGCGAAGCGCGAGTGGATCGTGCTCCCCGCCTTCCGCCCCGAGGACGATCCCTTCGCCGGCCTGTCGCGGAGCCTCCGCGCCGAGGGCGTCGACATCGATGCAGCGGCGCTGCCCGCGACCGACCCGCGACAGATCGCCGACGCACTCGCCGCCAGGCACGACGCGCACCATGCCGGGGTGCTGGTGCCGCTCGACCAGGCGGAGGAGTTGTTCTCGCGGACCCCACCCGAGCGGCGCGCGGCGTTCCTCGCCTGTCTCTCGCGCCTGCTGGGGCCGGGACTGCCCTTCGTCGCGGTGGTCACCCTCCGCTCCGACCATTTCGGCGAGATCCAGAAGGCCGCCGGGCTCGATGCCGAGTTCGAGGAGTTCTCGCTCCGCCCGCTGCCGGCCGAGCGGATCGGCGACATCATTCGCGGCCCGGCGCGGGTCGCCGGCCTCGATGTCGAGGACGGGCTCGTCGCCCGGATCGCCAGCGACGCGCGCACCACCGATGCGCTGCCCCTGGTCGCCTTCGCGCTGCGCCGCATCTACGACCAGTTCGGCGAAGACGGGCGGCTGCGGCTCAACGAATACGAGAGCCTGCGCGATGCCGCCGCCGGCCTGTCGCCGCTCGAGACGCTGGTCCGCGACACCGCCGGCGAGACGATCGCCCGGGCCAGGCCGTCGCCCGAGGAGATCGCCGCGCTCCGCGAGGCCTTCGTGCCGGGCATGGTGCGGATCAACGACGAGGGCGGTTTCGTCCGCCGGGCGGCGCGCTGGGACGAGCTGCCCGAGGGGGCGAAGCGGCTTCTCTCGGCGCTCGCCGGGCCCAGCGCGCGGCTTCTCGTGGTGCGCGATCACGAAGGCGTCCGCGAGATCGAGGTGGCGCATGAGGCGCTGTTCCGGGTGTGGCCGCTGCTCGCCGGCTGGCTCGAGGAGGAGCGCGAGTTCCTGATCGGCCGGAACCGGCTCGAACGCGCCCTCCATGACTGGCAGGCCCTGCCCGACGGCGAGCGCGAGAAGGGCCTGATCACCGGCATCCTGCTCGAACGGGCGCGGAACTGGCTGCGGCAGCATCCCCGCCGGTTCGACCCGGCCGAAACCGCCTTCATCGCGGCCTCCGACCACGCCG
>JAEZEN010000391.1 GCA_023433185.1 Pseudomonadota bacterium
CGCCCTACCTCTTGCGAGACACCGAGGGCGCGGCGCAAGCCGCGCCCTCTTTCGTTGTCGCAGACGGCATTTCCGCGACGCGGCGCGGCGTCGCCTTTCGAGGGGTCTCGCCATCGGCTACCATGACGCCTGCTCCAACGATGCAAGACCCATGTCTGCGAGCCAACACGCCGTCAGCCCCCTCAGGCCTCCGCACGCGAGCGACGCCGACACCGGGCCCGGCCCCGAGTCCGTGGATGCGCAGGAACCGGTCCCCGAGCCCCCGCCGGAGCCCGCCGGCAGGACCGAGACCGAGCTGAAACTGCTCGTCGATGCCGCCGACATGGCAGCCTTCCAGGCGGCCCCGGTGATCGAGGAAAACGCGCGCGCGCGCGGCATCCGCCGCCGCCTAAGGGCTGTCTACTACGACTCGCCCGACGCCCGGCTGCGGCGCGCCGGCCTGACGCTGCGGGTCCGCCAGAGCGGGGCGCGCTTCATCCAGACCATCAAGTCGGCGATCGACGACGATCCGCTCCGCCGCGGGGAATGGGAAGCGACCGTACCCTCGATGAGGCCCGACATCGCGCTTGCCGTCCCGTTCCTCCCGGCCCGGCTCGGCGCGCGACTCCTCGACGATCCGCCCTCCCCGATCTTCAGCACCGACATCCGCCGCCTCGTCCGCACCGTGGCGCTGCCCGCGGGGCGCGTCGAGGTGTCGTTCGACACCGGAACGATCAGCGCCGGAAGCGACACGGTTCCGGTCTCCGAGATCGAGCTGGAACTCAAGGAGGGCTCCGCCCAGGCGCTCTACGAACTCGGCCTCCGCCTCCTCGAGCATGGACCGGCCCGGCCGTCGGTGCGCAGCAAATCCGACCGCGGCTTCGATCTCGCCGACGGCGCGTCGCCCGCCGCGCCGAAGCCCGGCCGGCCGGCGCTGCCCGAGGGCCTGGTGCTCGACGAGGCGCTGCGGATCATTCTCGGCGCCGTCCTCCGCCACCTCTTCGACGCCCTCCCCGCCGCTTGGGACGGGGGCAGCCCCGAGGGCGTGCACCAGACGCGCGTCGCCCTCCGGCGCCTCCGTTCGCTGTTCGGGCTGATGCGCGACGTGAGCGCGTCGCCGTCTCTGGAATCGTTCCGCGCCGAGGCGAGCCGCCTGGCCGACGGCCTAGGCGATGCCCGCGACACCGACGTGTTCATCGCCGAGACGCTGGCTTCGGTCGAGGCGGCCCTGCCCGGCCTCCACGGCTTCGACACGCTCCGCGCCGCCGCCGCGGCACGACGCGAGGCACTCTACACCGGTGTTCGGGCGCTTCTTGCGGACCAGCGCACGAGCCGCTTCCTGCTCGAACTGGGGGCCTGGATCGAGCAGCGCGGGTGGCGCAGCGACGCGTCGCCGGCGGCACTGGCGGTCCTCGCCGACCCCGCCGCGAGGTTCGCCGCCCGGACGCTCGCGGCGCTGAGCGCCAAGGTCATGAAGCGCGGCCGGCACTTCAAGTCGATGAAGCCGGAGGCACGGCACGAACTCCGCATCGCGGTCAAGAAGCTGCGCTATGCCACCGACTTCCTTGGGCCGGTCTTCGGCGACGAGAAGCGGCTGCGCCGCTACTACGGCGTCCTCGCCGAACTCCAGGACCAGCTCGGCCGCTTCAACGACATGGCGACCACCGCCCGCATCGTCGCCGGCTTCGACGCCGATGGCGCGGCGCGCAGCCAGGCCGCCGGAGCGATCATCGGCTGGCAGGCCCAGGGCCTCACCACGGCCGAGCCGATGCTGCTCGACGCCTGGCGCGACTTCCGCCGGGCGAGGCCGCCATGGAAGGGTGCCGAGGGCTGAAGCGGCCTACGCCGCCTCGCGCCAGACGCCGGCGAAGGCCTGCTCGATCTCCGCCTCCGCCCCCGCGATCGCGGTGTCGCGCGCCTCCGGCCCGAAGCCGAGACCCTCGGCACGGACCACGGCCACGTCGTCGATCCCCATGAAGCGCAGCAGTGCGAGGATATGCGGCTCCTGGAAGTCCATCGCCCGCGCCGGCCCTTCGCTGTAGAGCCCGCCGCGCGAGAGGATGACGAGGGCGCGCTTGCCCTTGAGCAGCCCTTCCGGCCCCGCCTCGGAATAGCGGAACGTGATGCCGGCGCGGAGCACGTAGTCGAACCACGCCTTGAGGGTGGTGCTGATGCCGAAATTGTACATCGGAGCGCCGATGACGAGGACATCGGCGGCGACGAGTTCCTCGAGCAGCGCCTCCGAGAGCGCCAGGGCGCGGGCCTGCCCGGCCGTCTCGGAGGCCCCGCCGCGCAGGGCGGCCACGACCTCCCCGTCGATATGCGGGATGTGATCGCTGCCGAGGTCGCGGACGAGAACATGCGCCCCCGGCTCCGACGCGCGGAAGCGATCGAGGGCATGGGCGACGAGGCGGTTGGACACGGACTGGGTACCGAGGGCGCTGCTGGTCAGGGCGAGAACGGTGGACATGGTTTTGCTCCGAACCTCCGATGGGCGATGCGGAGAAAGGTGGCGGCGCTTGCGGCGGAACGGAACTGCCGCCATATGCACATCACTGTTGCCTGGAGCGGAACGCTGACGATGATCGAGATCGACGACATGCGGGTCTATGTGGAAGTGGTCGAGAGCGGCGGCTTCAGCCGCGCCGCACGCCGTCTCGGGCTCTCCAAGTCCATCGTCAGCCGCCGCGTCGCCAAGCTCGAGGACGAACTCGGCACCCGCCTCCTCAACCGCACGACGCGCGGCATCAGCCCTACCGAGGCCGGACTCGACTTCAAGGCCCGCAGCGAGCGTATCCTCGCCGAACTCGAGGCCGCGCGCGAAGTCATGGCCCACCACCGCGGCGACGTCGTCGGCCGACTGCGGCTGACGGCGCCGATCACCTTCGGCTCGCGCCACGTCACCCCGCTTCTCGCAATGCTCGCCGATCGCCACCCGAAGCTCGAGATCGACCTCTCGCTCAGCGACCGCAAGGTGGACCTCGTGGCCGAGGGCTATGACGCCGCGGTGCGCATCGGCACACTGCCGGATTCGAGCCTCGTCGCGCGCCGCATCGCAAGCGTCCGCTCGGCCGTGGTGGCGAGCCCCGACTATCTGGCGGAGTACGGCTTTCCCCAACGTCCCGAGGATCTGAACCGGCACCAGTGCATCGGCTATTCCGGCCGAGCGACCACGGACTGGACGTTCCGGGTCGGCCGGAAGTGGGTCTCGATCCGCCCCCGGACGCGGCTCAGGAGCGACAGCGGCGAAGCCATCCTGCAATGGGCGATCGCCGGCTGCGGCGTCGCCGAAGTGCCCCTGTTCCTCCTGGGCGACGCGATCGAGCGGCGGCAGCTCGTTCCGCTTCTCCGAGACTTCCCGCTCCCCGAATACGGGCTCCATGTGCTCCGCCCGCCGGGCGCAAACGTGCCCGGCAAGGTCCGCGCCCTGATCGACGCCATGGTGGAGCATTTCGGCGGCGCGCCGGTCTGGGACCGCTGCATGATGGCGGCGGCCGAGGAGGAACGGGAAGCCGCCATGGCCGCCGCCGCCGCGGCCTGAGGACGAGTGATCACCGGAGACTTGGAGCTTCCGCCGCGACGGACGACACTGCGCGGCCCCACCCTCGAACGGATTCCGCCAGGATGAGCACCCCAGACCCCACGCCAGCCGTACCCGACCTCACCTTCGGCGATGGCCCCACGGAGCTCGAGGTCTTCCTCGAACCGACCTGCCCCTATTCGGCCCGCGCCTTCGGCAAGTTCCCCGATCTGGTCGCGGCGGCGGGCGCCGACCGGCTGACGGTCCGGATTCGCTTCCTGTCCCAGCCCTGGCACCTCTATTCGGGCGTGGTGACGCGCGGCATCCTCGCCGCGAGCGCCGCCGGCGGCGCCGCGACGGGCCTCGCCGTCCTCGGCGGCGTCCTCGGCAACCGCGATGCCTTCGAGTTCGAGGGCCACTGCCGCGGGGCGAACATGAACCGCACGCCCGCCGAAATCCTGAGCGCGTTGTCGGACCTCGCCGGGATCGACCTCACCGCACCGTTCTGCTGGAAGACGGTCGACCGTGCGCTGCGCTGGAACGTGCGCTACGGCCGGCAGATGGGGGTCCATTCCTCGCCGAGTTTCGCGATCGCGCGCATGGTCGAGCCGCAGATGTCGTCCGGCCAGACCATCGAGGAGTGGCTCGGGCTGCTACGTCCCCGCATGGATTGAGCGGTGATT
>JAEZEN010000395.1 GCA_023433185.1 Pseudomonadota bacterium
GGTGAGCGACAACGGTGATCCGGACAACCTGCTGGCGCCGACCCTGAGCTGCTACGCGGTGGGCATCTCAAATCGCAGCAACTGGTGCGAACCGCGGTTCGACGCGCTGCTGGCGGAGGGCCGCGCCGCGACCGATCCCGCCGTCCGGGCCCGCATCTATGCGGCCGCGGCGAAGATGATCGCCGACGAGGCGCCCATCGTGCCGCTCCTCCACGCCGACCACGTTGTCGCGATCCGCGACGGCGTGACCGGCTACGTCGTCGATCCCTTCGGCCGTCACAGCTTCGAGACGGTCGACATCACCCGCGGCGACTGAGCCCCGGGTCAGCCCACCTGCACGGTCGTGGCGTCCGCTGTGCCACTGCGATAGGCGCCCACCCCCTCCCCGAGATACCGGTTGTTGGCCTCGCGGATCTTCGCTGCGGCGTCGTCATAGAGGAAGGGCAGGAAGGCGTAGCGACGCCCGCGGGTGACGCGCGAAACCGCGTGGAGGAGGGAGCACGAGAACACCACCGCGCCGCCCGGCGGCGGCTTGAAGCTCCGCGGTCCATATTCGGGGAAGCTGACTTCACCGCCCTCGAATGCGTCGTTGAGGTTGATCGAGACCGCGAAGCGGCGATGGGCGGTGCCGCTCGTCGTGTTGTCGCGGTGGGCGCGGTAGTGGCCACCTTCGCCGGCGTCATAGCAGCAGACGATGTGGCGTTCCATGCGGGTGACCTCGAACTGGTGCACCTTCCTGATCTCCGGCACGACGCGCCGCCGGATGCGGGCCCGGGTTGCGGCGATGACGTCCTCGTCCTCGATATTGTAGTCGCGGCGTTGCTTGTGGCTCTTGTCCTGGATGGCGACGGTCTTGCCGTCCACCTCGCGCATGAAGCCTGATTCCTCGCCGCCATGGCGCTCGTAGAGACCTATCAGGTGGCGGCAGAACTCCGGCTCGAACACGTTGGGCAGGAAGAGCACGGGCGCCTGGAGCTCGAGCCCGGCGCTCCGTTCGACCGGGGGGAGCCCTGCGATGAAGTCGAAGAGACGGTCGATGCCATCGAAGGGGAACAGGGCGCAGACGCGAAGCGTCGGATCGAGCACCACCCAGAAGCGCCGGAAGGGCAGCTCTCCCTGGCCCGCCTGGGCGTCGGCGGGCGCGGCGCCGTAGAGGCGGGAGACGCCGAGGTCGAAATCGAGGAAGTAGCGGATGCCCGGCATCGAATCCGCGATGCGGCCTTCGGCTTCGTCGGCGGCATCGATCGAGATGCCGAAGAAGCAGGCTTTCTCGTCATCGAAAAGGTGGCGGTAGCGAAGCACCGCATCAATCGCCTCGCGTCCGGCCTGGTCGCCGGCGCTGCCGTGGAAGCCCAGCACGATGTAGCGTCCGGCGACGACGTCCATGACGAAGCGCGGGTTCTGGGCGGTCCGCTGGGTGAACCAGGGGGCGGGGTCGCCGACCTCAAGCCGGTGATAGCTCGGGGCGTTCGCCTCTCCGGTCATCGCGCGTCTCCGTTCCGGAACCATCCTCTCCCGCCCGGCACCATACAGGGCAGGGTCGGTGAGGCAACCCGCTGGATCGCCGTGGCGTCAGGACCCGTCGCGGACTGCCCGGGCTGCGGGACCGGTCATGCCGGCTCCGGGCGCGGAAAGGGTGCGACGGTTTGCGATCCGTCCTCGCCGCGCCGACCGACCACACGATCACCGCCGGCCGCCCGCGCTTCGCCGAGCCGGTTGGCCGCGACGGTCAGCAGGCTGGCGATATCGCTGCCGTCGATGGGTGCGGTGGCGAGCCCGATGCTGAGGGTGAGCGGAGCGCCTTTGCCGACATCGGGTGCGGCCGAGACGCGCCGCCGGACGCGTTCCGCCGTCAGCAGCGCGGTCCGGTGGGCCGCGCCGTCGCCGAGCACCACCAGGTCGGTGCCGTCGTAGCGGTAGACGCGATCCGATCCGCCGACGCACGCGCTCACCTCGAGCGCCACGCGCCGCAGGGCGTCACCGCCGGCGAACTCGCCGCGACGGTGGGTGAACTCGCCGAACCCATCCACCGTCAGGAGCATCAGGCTCACCGGCCGGCCGCTGCGGAGCGCGTCGTTGACGAGGCTCCGGCCCTCGCTGTCGAATCGACTGCGGTCGAAGAGACCGGTCAGCGCGTCGCGACCGGCGCTGTCCCGGGCCTCGTCGCGTCGGCGGCGGTAGGTGAGGGTGTCGAACACAGCGGCCAGGCGGGGTGTGCGGCGTGGGGCCTGCGCGGTCTCGACGTAGCGGAGATAGAACGCCATCATCCCCCCGAAGAGGATGGCCCCGCCCATTTTCGCGAGCCAGCCGCCATAGAGCACGCTGATCGGCACGCCGGCGAGCAGGTGCAGCGCGGTGAAGAAGCCGAGCTGGTCGAAGGTCAGAACGATCGCGAGCGACAGCACGATGCGCGGCAGCGGCCGCCGGCCGAACCAGCCCGCCATGCTCTCGTAGACCAGGATGATCAGGATGGAATCGAGGAAGAGGAGGAGGGTGCCCCATATCATCAGCCCGCCCATCTCGTCCATCAGGCGGAGATCGAGCGGCCGGCCCGTGATCGAGGGGGCGATGTCGTGGAAGCGCATGACGAAGACCAGCGCCACCATCAGGAAATTGCCGACGAGGAGACCGTAGATCGGCTGGCGGACGGCCGCCGCGTCCTCGCGGATATAGACGAGGAGCAGCACCGCGAGCTTGCCGGTGAAGAGGACGATCGAACCCGGCGAGATGACGATCGCTCCGGGAAGCTGGAGGTAGAGGATCGCTGCAAGGTAGGTCTCGAGGAAGTGCATCGCGCCGAGGGCGCAGAACAGGAGGCCGATCCCGAAACGGTGGCGGACACGGAAGAGACCGGCCATCACCACGAAATAGAGGAGCGCCTCGAGGAAAAGGAGGAGCAGGTTTGTCCAGTCGCCCATGCCCTGGCCGAAATCCGTTTCGTGCGCCGGTTGAAATATCTAGGCGCACAGCGTCATGAGACCGTATCCCCCCAGCCACGCCCGACCATGCGCCGCTTCGATGCGCCTGACAACGGGGTCGCCAGGGGAGTGCGCGACATGCCGAGCGGTATGAAGCGGCCGGGACGGGCCGCCGGAATCACCCGACAGTGACGATCCCGCCGGCGCCCTGCTCGGTGCCAAAGACGAGGCGATGGCCGCCATCGTCCCAGGCGAGGGCGGAAACCGCGCCGCTGCCGGGCCGTCGCATCACCGCTTCCTGGGCGTCGGCGAAACGAACGGCCAGGATCATGCCGTCCTGGTAGGCGACGGCCGCCATGTCGTCGCGCGGATGGCAGGCGACCCGCGTCACCAGCACCTCGCGGGCGCCGAGCTGGAGCGGCGGCCTGCCCATCGGTCCATCCTTGTGGTGGAACGGCCAGAGGATCGCCGCGTTGGCCCCCGAGGTGGCGAGGAAGCGGCCCTTGGCCGACCACGACATCGACCGCGGCTTGGAAGGATAGCCGCTCATCCGCATGTCCTTGCCGTCGCTCAGCCGCCATCCGTGGAGCGCATTGTCCTGCATCGCCGTGACGACGTACCTGCCGTCGGGCGAGAAGCTCGCGGCGAGATGCGCGCCCTTCCAGGCGAGCGTCGTCGGTGCGGCCTCCGTCGCGGGCCACCACAGCGTGACGCCGTCATAGCGCGCGATGGCAAGGCGGGTGCCCTTGGGGGCGAAGGCCGTGCCCCCCGCAGTGCGAGGCAGTTCGAGGCTCCGCTCGCGGCCGTCGGCGAAGTGAACGTTCACCTGGCGCCCGGTGACAAAGGCGACCGCACCGCCCGCGCCGGTGGCGACATGGTCGATCCACTTGCGGGGCCGTTCCGCAATCCGCGTCGTCGTGCCGTCGGCGGTGGTGGCGGCCACCGCGCCGTCGTCGCCGCCCGTGACGAGGCGCGCCCGGTCGGCGGTTCGCGCGGCCGAGAGGATCGCGCCGGAATGGACCTCGGCCTTGCGCTCGGTGTCGCCGTCGATGAGGCGGACCGAGC
>JAEZEN010000418.1 GCA_023433185.1 Pseudomonadota bacterium
CGACCGGCGGGCCCCTTGGGGGCGGGCTGTCCCGCCGGCGATGACCGGCGGGGATCGGGCTCCGTGAGCAGGCTGCCCCGCGCCCGGGGGCAGCGCGCTCGGCATGCGGTCACCGTGACCTGCCGGAGATCCGCGTCAACGGGTTTCCGATGCGCCGCGCCGGTTCACACGCGGACATTGAGCGCGCGTTGGGCGGGCGAGGGCTTGAAGCGATCGGTGATGCCGACCACGGTCTCGGCGCCGCCCAGTACGAGGAAACCATCGCGGGCCAGGACGGTCTCGAGGCGCCCGAGGACCTCCCGCTTGGTTTCCAGGTCGAAATAGATGAGCACGTTCCTGCAGAAGATCACGTCGAACTTCCCGAGGAGGACCGGCGACTCGAGCAGGTTGAACTCGCGGAACGTCACCATGCGACGGATATCCTGGCTGATGCGCCAGTTGTCGCCTTCCTTCGCGAAGTGCTTGAGCAGGTACCGGACCGGCAGGCCGCGCTGCACCTCGAACTGGGTGTAGAGTCCCGAGCGGGCACGTTCCAGGGCCTCGCCGGAGATGTCGGTCGAGATGATCTCCACCCTTCGCCCCGGAATCTTCGCGGCGTGCTCCTGGAGGAGCATGGCGAGCGAGTAGGGCTCCTGGCCAGTCGATGCGGCAGCGGACCATATCCGGAGTTCCCGGCCGGCCGGTCGTGCCGCGTGCAGCGTCGGCAGGACGACCGAGATGAACGCATCGAACGGCTGCTTGTCCCGGAAGAACAGCGATTCGTTCGTGGTCATCGCCTCGACGACGGCCTTCCGCGTGCGGTCTTCATGCGGCTGCTTCAGGCGATCGACGAGTTGGGCGAGCGACGACGCTCCGATCTGGCGGGCGACGGGCATCAGCCGGCTCTCGAGCAGGTAGTGCTTGTCGTCCGAAAGGGCGAGCCCCGATCGGGCATAGAGGAAGGTCCGGAAGAAGGCGTAGTCGGTTGAAGAGATCACGAGCGCACCCCAGTCAGCATTCTAGCAATCCGCGGTCCGATCTCGCCGACGGGCAGGATGCCCGAGCACGTTCCCGCCGCGGCAGTGGCGCCGGGCATGCCCCAGACGACGCTAGTTTCCGCATCCTGCGCGATGACGCTCCCGCCGGCATCGGCGACCGCCATGGAGCCCTTGGCGCCGTCGGTTCCCATGCCGGTGAGCACGACCGCGAGTGTCCCCGCCCCGAAGGCCTCCGCCGCCGAGCGGAAAAGCGGATCGACGGCGGGCTTGCAGAAGTTCTCCGGCGGTGCGTCCGAGAGGCGCGCCACGATGCCCTCTCCCGACCTTGCAACGAGCAGGTGAAGGCCCCCCTGGGCAACGAGGATGCGGCCGGCCCGTACCGGTTCGCCGTCCCGCGCCTCGGCGGTCGGGATGCCGGTCGCCTTGCCGAGATGGTCGGCGAGGATCGCGGTGAAGGTCGGCGGCATGTGCTGGGTGATGAGCACGGGCACCCGCGCCAGCGGCGGCCCGATGTCGGTGAGAACCTTCCCCAGCGCCTGGGGACCGCCGGTGGAACTGCCGATGACCAGGCAGCGAACCACGCTCATCGAGTAGGGCCGGAGGCGCATGCCGGGTTCGCCCGCAGCCGCCACACCGCCTGCGTCGGGTCTCCCGTCGCCCTGGAGCGACGGGACCGGCTGGGCACGCTGCCGGAGCGGTTTCCTGCGGCCGAGCTGGCGCACCTTGGCGACCAGTTCCGCCCTGTATTGGTCCGTCGTCAGGCCGGCCGTCCCCTCGGGCTTGGTGAGGTAGTCGGCCGCGCCGAGGGTGAGCCCCTTGATGGTGACCTCGGCCCCGCGCCGCGACAGCGTCGAGGCGAGAAGGACCATCACGCCGGGACGCCGCGCGAGCAGCAGCGGCAAGGCCGTGAGGCCGTCCATCTCCGGCATCTCGATGTCGAGGATCACGACATCGGGCCGGGCCCGGACGACATCGTCGACCGCGAGGCGGCCATTGGCATGGGCGGCCACGACGCGGACGTCGGACAGTTCGTTGAGCCAGCTGGTGAGGACGCGCCGGATCATGGGCGAATCGTCCACGACCATGACGCGGACGGGCTCCGCGGGACGGATCGCGGACACCCGCGCGGCGGCCGTTGTGGCGACGGTCTGCGCAAGCGTCATCCCAGGCCGACCTGGACAAGCTTGTCCTTCAGGATGTCGGCATCGAAAGGCTTCATGATGTACTCGTCACCTCCGGCTGCGATGGCGGCGGCGATATGCTCGGAGTCGTTCTCGGTGGTGCAGAAGATCACCTTCGGCAGCTCGCCCCCTCGGGTGTTCCGGAGAATGGAGAGGAACGCGGGCCCGTCCATGACGGGCATGTTCCAGTCGAGCAGGATGGCGTCGGGCATTTCGACCCTGCAGGCATCGAGCGCTTCCTCGCCGTCCCCGGCTTCGCGAACCGCGAAGTCGAGACTCTCGAGCACGCTTCGGGCGACTATCCTGACGACCCGCGAGTCGTCGACAACCAGACAGGTTCTCATGGAGTTCTCCTAGTCCCCGTGTCTTGCCTCAGGCTGCCGCCAGGACGGGCGAAATCGCACCGAGGGCGCGGTCGACATCAAGGACGAGCATCAGCTCGCCGTTGAACCGGTAGACCCCCGTGATCAGCTCGGCCCAGCGTGGATCGATGTTGGCCGGGTTCGGCTGGTGGGGCAGCTCGTCGACGGTCAGCACCTCGCCCACCGCGTCGATGATGAGTCCGTAGGACTCGCCGCGGAAGTCGATGCCGGCCGCCACCAGCGGTTCGGTTTCCCGGGCGGGCAGGCGGAGCAGCGCCCGCATGTCGATCATCGTCACGATCCGGCCGCGAAGATTGAGGACGCCCTCGACCTCCCGCGGTGCCAGCTTCGCCCGCGTGATCTGCTCGGGGACGAAGACCTCGTTGATCGCCGCTATCGGCAGCCCGAAGAGCTGGTCGTGGATGCGGACCGTGATGAACTGGCCCGTCCGGGCCCCGGTTTTCTCGTTGCTCATGCTGCCTCTCCGAGAGTCTCACCGTTGACGTTGCCGAGCGCCGCGATCAGTCCGGCGCGGTCCGACTTGGCGATGTGGTTCGTGAAGCCCGCCTCGCGACCGCGCTGCCGGGCCTCGTCCGAGCAGACGCTCGAGAGGGCGATGAGCGGGAGGTCGGTATAGCGGTCGTCGCGGCGCAGGGCCTCGGCGAACTGGAAGCCGTCCATCACGGGCATGTCGAGGTCGCTGATCACGATGTCGAAGCGGTCGCCCGCCGCGATCTGGTTCAGTGCCTGCTGAGCGGAGCCGAGCAGCGTGACCGTGAAGCCGATGGAACGGAGCACCGGGTCGATGAGCTTGCGGAAGATGGGATCGTCGTCGACCACGAGCAGGCGGCCGCGGGCGCCGCCCTCGGTCGGCGCCTTGCGCTCGAACCAGTTCGGGAAGGCCTGCGAGAGGTAGTACCCGATGTCGAGGACCTCGGTCGCCTTGCCGGCGATGACCGCGGCGCCGAGCGAGCCGGGCAGGTCCGAGGGAATCTCGACCGAGACCACCTCGTGGACGATGTCGACGATCTCGTCGACGACCAGGCCCATGGCCCGCCCCTTGTCGGTGAAGACGAGCATCGGCAGGCGGCCACCGTCGGGGGTGGTCGTGTCGCTGTCGACGAAGACCAGCGGAATGAGCGTGCCGCGGTAGAGGATGACGAAGCGTCCATTGGCCCGCTCGATTTCGGAGACCTCGATCTCCTCGAGTCGGGTGACCAGGGACAGCGGCACCGCCTTCGGCTCGGGCGTTCCGGCGCGGAACAGGAGAAGCGAGATCGAGCCGGTTCCCTCGACGGCACCGGCCTCCGCCGCCCGCTCCATCTCGGCCTGCTCCACCTCGCTGTCGACGTAGCGGGCGATGCCGTTGGGATCGAGGATCGGGATCACCCGCCCGTCGCCGAGGATCGTGCTGCCGGAGAACATCTCGATGTGGCGAAGCATCGACGACATCGGCTTGATCACGATCTCCTCGGTGTGGAGCACGGCATCGACGGCGAGGCCGAAGCGGCGATGGCCGACCTGCATCACCGCGATGAAGCCGCTGTCGAGCGCACCGCCTCCGACGGCGCCGTTGCCCTCGAGGAGATGCCCCAGGCTGACGATCGGCAGGAGCTTGTCGCGCAGGCGGAGGACCGGCGCGTCCTTGATGCGCTCGATATTGTTCTCGGTCTTGTTCTGGATGGCGACGAGCTCGATGACCGCGAGTTGCGGAATGGCGAAACGCTCGCCGTCCGACTCGACGATCAGGGCGGGCATGATCGCCAGGGTCAGCGGAATCTTGATCGTGAAGGTCGACCCCCGCCCCCTGGTCGAGCGCACGTCGACGGTGCCGCCGATCTGGTCGATGTTGGCCCGCACCACGTCCATGCCGACGCCGCGGCCGGAGACGCTGGTGACGCTGGCGGCCGTCGAGAATCCGGCCTGGAAGATGAAGCGGTTGACCTGGGCGTCGGACATCTTGGCGAGGTCCGCCTCGCTCGCAAGGCCGTTCTCGCGGGCCTTGGCCCGGATGCGGTCGAGGTTGAGGCCGCGGCCGTCATCGGCGATCTCGACGATGATGTGGCCACCCTCGTGATAGGCCGAGAGGCGGATCGTGCCCTTCTCCGGCTTGCCGGCGGCGCGGCGCTCTTCCGGTGTCTCTAGGCCATGGTCGGCCGAATTGCGGACCATGTGGGTGAGGGGATCCTTGATCAGGTCGAGGACCTGGCGATCGAGCTCGGTGTCGGCCCCGACCATGTCGAGCTCGATCTGCTTTCCGAGCTCGTGGGCAAGGTCGCGCACGATGCGCGGCAGCTTCTGCCAAGCATTGCCGATGGGCTGCATCCGGGTGCGCATGACCGCCTCCTGGAGCTCGGCGGTGACGGTCGAAAGGCGCTGCAGGGAGACCTTGTAGTCGGATTCCTCCTGGCGCCGGGCGATCTCCATGAGCTGGTTCCGGGTGAGGACCAGTTCCGAGACCATCGTCATCAGGTGCTCGAGATCGTCGACGTTCACGCGGATTGACTGTGAGGCGACGCTGACATGGCCGCCGCCGGGCTCCTCGACCGGGCCCGCCGGCTTCTGGGCCGCGGCGCCGGCAGCTTCCGGGGCCCGGGTGTTGTCCGCGGCGACGCGGAGTTCGGGGCGGGCCGCGGGCAGTTCCACGGCGGTCTCGCGGAAGGCGCGCTCGAGGTCGTCGAGCGATTCCTCGCCGGGACGGAGCGGCCGCTCGAGCGTCTGGGCGGCGGCCGGCGGCGGCGCCTTGCCGGAGGCGAGCGCCTCGAGCTGGCCGATCAGGTCCTCGTCGGATCCGTTCGGCTCCTTGCCGCCCAGCGCCTCGATCGAGCCGAGCACCTCCTTGATGCGGTCGACGGTCTGCAGGACCAGACCGACCGCCTCGCCGGTCACCGGCACGCCCTGCCGGAACTTGTCCATGAGCGTCTCGGCGGCGTGGGCCAGCGCCGCGAGCCGCGGCAGGCCGATGAAGCCGCAGGTACCCTTTATGGTGTGCACCAGACGGAAGATGTTGCTGAGGATCTCGGTGTTGTTCGGCTCGGCCTCGAACCGGACCAGTTCCGTGTCGGCGAGGTCGAGACTCTCGGCGGTCTCGGTCAGGAACTCTTTGAGAAGGTCGTCCATCGGATCGGCTCCCGTCTGCAGTGCGGATGCCGCGGCATCGCACTGGACTGCTACGTTGCGGAAAGCCGGCGCGCCTGGCGGGCACCGGGTCTTGCGATTGATCAGGCGGCGCGCACCCGGATGACGAACTGGTCCATCTGGGACTTGAGGTGGGTCGCCTGGCTGTCGAGGTCGTTTGCCGCACCCGCGATTTCCGCGGAGACGCGCCCCGTCTCGGCCGCGGCGCGGTTCACGCTGGTGATGTTGGTCGACACCTCCTGGGTGCCGATTGCGGCCTGCTGGACGTTCTGGGCGATCTCCGCGGTGGCGGCACCCTGCCCATCGACCGAACTGGCGATGACGCCCGAGATCTCGTCGATCCGCTGGATCGTTCCCGAAATGGTTTCGATCGCCTTCACCACCTCGGCCGTCTCCCCGGCGGATGCAGAGAGTTCCTCGGTGGCCGCTGCGATGGTCTGGACGTTGGCGGCGGTCTGTTCGGCCGCGGCGGCGACCACGGCCGACTGGCCCGACGCCTCCCGCGCGGACGAGGCGAGGGACGCCGCGCTGGCCTTCAGTTCGGTGGCCGCCGCCGAGATCCGGGCATAGACTTGGCCAATGCCTTGTTCGAAGCTCTCGGCCATGGCCGCAACGCGGTCGCGTTGGCCGGAGTCGAGGTAGACCGAGATCGCGAAGTCCATGTCGAGGAGCGCGGCTTTGACGAAGGCCTGCTGGAGCGCGATACGTTTGGCGCCGTCGCGGCGGCCGCCGTAGCGGGCGCCAATCGCCGCCAGCATGCCGCTGATGAGATGGCTGTACCCGCCGATGTACCAACGGGGCTCGAGGCCGAGCTTGTGGTGGGTCTCGCCGATCCGCGTGACCGATGTCACGTAGCGCTCGTCGAGGCGTCCGTCGACGATGATCGTCCAGTGGCGAACCTGCATCGCCTTGGCGTGCATCATGTGTTCGCGACTGCGGAAGAAGGCGGCCGTCTCGGGGAAGCGCCCGACATGGTCATAGAAGGCGTCGAGGATCGGCGGCATCTCCTCGATGATGAACTCCTTCGCCTCGCGCAAGGCGTCCACGGCCTCATCGCCGATGGCGCTGAAACGAAGCCGTTCGACGATCGTGCTCTGCTGTTCCATCGCGGCGGTCTCGACAGATGAACCTGGTGGGATCGGAGCTATGCTGGATCAAGCTGGCCCGGGGCTTACTTGCCGGGGTTGCACAGCGACCCGATCGTCGGACAGGCCAACACTCCGGCCTGCGCGGCGAGGCTCGCCTCGATCTGTCCAGCCTGGCATCGCCTGGCAAGTTCGGCCTTGACGGGGGGCACACGTGTTGGCCGTCCCTGCGCACCCGCAGGGTTACTTGCCGGCGCCAGCCACGCGACCGGCGGGCGCCGGCGTGCCGGTCCAAGTCCGCTGGACCGCGCGGTGAAGGCCGTCCCGAGACTTGATTGCTTGTCCGGATAAGCATACATCTTTTGTCGTGGCTTCCGCCGCGTCGCGCGACGATCCCCGACGGGCACAATCGGGAAGACCACGAAGGGGAGGTCGAGAGGTGAGCTTCGTTCGAACCGCGAAAGGGGACGTCGACCCCGATAGCCTCGGCTTCACCTATTCCCACGAGCACATCGTCTGTGTTCCGCCTTACTGGGCCGAAAGAAAGGAGGACGACCTTCTCCTTGACGATCCGGACAAGTCGAAGGCCGATGTCGAGATCTTCCGCAGGGCGGGCGGCCGGACGATCGTCGACGCCACGGCGGTAGACTACGGACGCCGGGTCGCCGCGGTTGCGCAGATCGGCGACGAGACCGGCGTCAACATCGTGTTCACGGCGGGATTCAACAAGTCCTTCCTGTGGAACGCCCGGATTCCCGGCGAGGAACGCACCTACGCCGAGTGGATCGACCGGGCGAGCCCCGGCGAACTGGTCGATTTCGTGGTGGGCGAGGTCGAGTCCGGTCTCGAGGGGACAAGCTACCGCGCCGGCCAGGTCAAGTTCGGGACCGGCTACAACGTCATCACGCCGCTCGAGGAAAAGACCATCCGGGCGGTGGCCCGCGCCCACCACGTCACGGGCGCGCCGATTCATTCCCACACCGAAGCCGGCACCATGGCGCTCGAGCAGATCGCCATCCTGCGGGAGGAAGGCATCGACCCGCGCAACCTGTCGGTCGGGCACATGGATCGCAATCCGGACCCCTGGCTCCATCTCAAGGTGGCCGACACCGGCGCCTACCTCTCCTTCGACGGGATCGGCAAGGTCAAGTACCACACCGATCAGGTCCGCATCGACTGCATCCTCAACCTCGTCCGCCGCGGTCATGAGGATCAGGTGCTGATCAGCGGCGACACGGCCCGCAAGAGCTACTATCGATCCTATGGTCACGGTCTCGGCCTCGGCTACATCATCGAGACCTTCGTCCCGCGGCTGCGCGAACAGGCGGACGAGGCCGGCCTTGATGGCGAGAGGCTGGTCCAGAAGTTCTTCGTCGACAATCCAAAGCGTTGCTTCGCCTTCAAGCGCAAGAGCCACCTCGGAACATGATCGAGTTTCAGTATCTCAACCAGTCGGAAGCGGCCGCCGCGCAAGAAAAGGCACGGCTCGCCGTCCTCCCCCTCGGGGCGGTCGAATCGCATGGCGACCATCTGCCGCTTGCCACCGACAATCTGCTTGCAGAGCGCCTCGCCCGGCGCTTCGTCGAACGACTGCCGCATGGCGAGGCAATCCTCCTGCCGACGCTCTCCTACGGCCCACTGTGGTCCACGGAGGACTATCCCGGCAGCCTGACGATCAGTCAGGCGACCTTCGTCGCCCTTCTCGTCGATCTCGCCCAGTCGCTCGCCCGCAAGGGAATCCGCTCGGTCGCGGCGGTCAATGCCCACTATGGCAACCTCGACGGCCTGAAGCAGGCGGGACGCCTTCTGCGAGAGCGCGGCCTGACGCTGCTGGCCTTCACCTATCCCGGCGCCGACGCTGTGGCGGAGCGCGTGCGCGAGACGCCTGTCGTCCATCCACGCTACATGCACGCCTGCGAGATCGAGACCTCCTACATGCTGGCGCTCGCGCCGGAGCACGTCGACCTCGCGCAGGCCGCGTCCAACTTCCCGACCTTCCCCGCCACCTTCGATGTGGTCCCGACGCGCTGGAGCGACTTCTCAAGCCACACGCCGGTCCTCGGTGACCCGCGCCTCGCAACTGCCGAGAAGGGCGAGGCCATTCTGTCGCGCGTGCTCGACAGGATGGTGGCGCTCACCGCGGAGGTTCTGGCGGTGAACAGGCCGAACGCATGAGCCCGCCGCATCGCGCCGGCGTCGTGCGTCTCGACAAGGGCAGCGCGATTCCGCTCTACGTGCAGGTCAAGGAGTGGCTGCTCCAGCGCATCCTGACCGGCCACTATCAGGATCAGGTGGACAGCGAGAACGTCCTCGCCGCGGAGTGGAAGGTCAGCCGCCGCACGATCCAGCAGGCGATGGATCTCCTCGTCGACATGGGTGTCCTCGAGCGCCGGCGTGGCAGCGGCACCTACGTCAATCCCCGACGGCGCAAGCAACTGTACCTGGTCGTGCCCTCCTACACCCAGGACCTCGCCGAGCTCGGTGCCGACCCGGTGACGCGCCTTCTCTCGGTCGCGGAGGAGCAGCCCGACAGGCGCACCCGAGGCCTGCTCGGCCTCGCCGCCGACGAGAAGGTGACGACGATTCACCGGCTGATCGAGACCAGGGACCGTCCATTCTCGGTCGTCACCACCCGCGTCCCCCAGGCGCGCTTTCCGGCGGAGGAGTTCGCTGGCTTCTCCGGGTCCTTCTACGGCTTCCTTCGCGAGCGACACCATTGCATCCCGTGCCGGGTCGCCGACTCGATCGAGGCGGCAGCGCTCGACCGCGGGGCGGCGGAGCTTCTCCGCCTGCCGGTGTCGACGCCCGTGCTGCGCATGCACCGCGTCGGCTGGGACCAGAGCAACGTCCCCTTCGAACACACCGAGTCGCTGGTCCAGACCGGCGATGCCCCGCTTCGCATCGACATCGAGCATCGCCTCGGATCGTCCGGCAAGCCCATCCACGACCAGGACTGGCACTACCGGATCGGATTCGGTGGCTTCCTCGGCTGAGTTCCGGGACCGGGCGCATTGCCTCAGCCGCGCGCGCCTTTCCTGAGATTGGCGAGCGCAAGCGCAAGCACGATGATGCCTCCCTGCAGGATGAATTTGCCGGCCACCGGAAGGGCGAGCAGGTAGAGAAGGCTCTGCAGGAAGAAGAGGATGAGCGTTCCGGCGATCGCCCCGGCCGGGGCAAAGA
>JAEZEN010000550.1 GCA_023433185.1 Pseudomonadota bacterium
CCTCGGTGGTGGTGCCCTACCAGTACACGCTGATCGTCTGGGCGATCCTCTTCGGCTACGTCTTCTTCGGCGACATGCCCAACCCGCTGACCCTCGCCGGCGGGGCGATCATCGTCGCCGCCGGCCTGTTCATCTTCTTTCGCGAGAAGAAGGTCGCCTCCGGCCAGGCCGCGGACGACTACCAGCCGGGGCCTTGACCGCCAATTCCGCGCACCCGGGGCCGGACAGCGGCGGCATGAGCATTTTGGGGATTCTCTCGTTTCGAGGTACGACTTCACCTCAGGATTTCCGAACCTCAGGTTGTAGCGACGTCGCGTTTTGCGATCCACAGCCATTGCGAACAAAACGGGAATCGTGATTCCCTGCGGGTCCGTGCCCCGAACCCCCGCGATTCGCCCGATGGACACCGCCTGGCTCGACGCGCTCAACCCGGACCAGCGCCGGGCCGCGACCCATGGCGGGGCGGCCGGCGGCGGGCCGCTGCTGGTCATCGCCGGGGCCGGCACCGGCAAGACCGCGACGCTGGCCCACCGCGTCGCCCACCACATCGTCTCGGGCGCCGACCCGCACCGCATCCTGCTCCTCACCTTCTCGCGCCGCGCCGCGGCCGAGATGGGCCGGCGGGTCGAGCGGATCGTCGGCACGGCGCTCAAGGGCGCGGCGGCGCCGTCGCTGCCGTGGTCGGGCACCTTTCATGCCGTCGGCGCGCGCCTGCTCCGGGAATATGCCCCGGCGATCGGCCTTTCGCCGGACTTCACGATCCTCGACCGCGAGGACGCGGCCGACCTCATGGCCATCGTCCGCCACGAGCTCGGCCTGACAAAGACCGAGGCGCGCTTCCCCCAGAAGGGCACCTGCCTTGCCATCTATTCGCGGGCGGTTAATGCCGAGGCCCCGCTCGGCGAGGTGCTCGGAAGCGCCTTCCCATGGTGCATCAAGGTCGAGACCGGTCTCCGCGAACTCTTCGCCGCCTATGTCGAGGCGAAGCAGCGCCAGTCCGTCCTCGACTATGACGACCTCCTGCTCTACTGGGCCGGGATGATGGAGGACGGCGCCATCGCCGCCGACCTCGGCGCGCGTTTCGACCATGTGCTGGTCGATGAATACCAGGACACCAACCGCCTCCAGGCCTCGATCCTCCTGCGCCTTAGGCCGGACGGGCGCGGGCTGACGGTGGTCGGCGATGACGCGCAGTCGATCTACTCGTTCCGGGCGGCGCGGGTCCGCAATATCCTCGACTTTCCGACCGCCTTCAGCCCGCCGGCGGCGATCATCACGCTCGAGGAGAACTACCGCTCGACCGAGCCGATCCTCGCCGCGGCCAATGCGGTGATCGGACTGGCCGCGGAACGCTTCACCAAGAACCTCCGCTCGGGCCGGGCCTCCTCCGACCTCCCCGAACTGCTGACGGTGCGTGACGAGACCGACCAGGCGCGCTGCGTCGCCGAGCGCATCCTCGAGAATCGCGAGGCCGGCCTCCTCCTCAAGCGCCAGGCGGTCCTCTTCCGGACATCGAGCCACAGCGCCGCGCTCGAACTCGAGCTCACCCGGCGGAACATACCCTTCGTCAAGTTCGGCGGCCTCAAGTTCCTCGACGCCGCCCACGTCAAGGACGTCCTCGCCTGCCTCCGCTTCGCCGAGAACCCACGCGACCGAATCGCCGGCTTTCGCCTTCTCCAGCTCATTCCCGGCATCGGGCCGACCGTCGCCGGCCGGCTCCTCGACGCGGTCGCCGGGGCCGCCGACGGGCGCCGCGTGGTCGCCGGCTTCGAGCCCCCCTCCCGCGCTGCCGAGGACTGGACGGCATTTGCCGCGCTCTATGGCACGATGGACCGCGCCTCGCCGTGGCCGGGGGAGGTCGAGCAGGTTCGTGCCTGGTACGAGCCCCATCTCCTGCGGCTCCACGACGACGCGACCGTGCGCGCCGGCGACCTCGTGCAGCTTCAGCGCATCGCCGAGACCTACCCCTCGCGCGAGCGCTTCCTCACCGACCTGACCCTCGACCCGCCCGACGCGACCAGCGACGAAGCGGGACCGCCGCTCCTCGACGAGGACTACGTCGTCCTCTCGACCATCCATTCCGCCAAGGGCCAGGAATGGAACGCCGTGTTCCTGCTCAACGGCGTCGATGGCTGCATCCCGAGCGACCTCGGGACCGGCACCAGCGAGGAAATCGAGGAGGAGCGACGTCTCCTCTACGTCGCCATGACGCGCGCTCGCGACCGCCTGACCATCGTTGTCCCGCAACGCTTCTACGTCCACCAGCAGCGGCGCGGCGGCGATCGGCACCTCTATGCGGCGCGAACCCGCTTCATACCGGACGGTCTGCTCCCCCATTTCGCCCGCCGCACCTGGCCGGCGGTCGCCGGCGACGGTCCGATCCGGCGGGTTGAGGATGCGCCCCGCATCGATATCGGGGCGCGGATGCGCGGGATGTGGCGCTGAGCCTTTCGTATCGCCTCCGAATCAAGTCCGCAGGCGCCGACAGATGTGGTCGAGCTGCTCGAGCGTCTTGTAGCCGATACGTACCTCGCCGCCGGAATGACCGTGCTGGATCCTCACCCGAAGGCCGAGCACATCCTCGATCTGCTTCTCGAGCGCGCGCGTATCCACACTTTTCGTTTCGGGTGCGCGTTGCGGGCCCTTTCGGGGCTTGGCATCGGCGAGCGCCTCGGCAGCGCGGACGCTCATCCCCTCCTCGACGATCCGGCGCGCCGCGGCCTCGGGATCGTCGAGGGTGACCAGGGCGCGGGCATGCCCGGCGGAGAGCTGGCCCGACCGCAGGTAGGCGCGAACCGGCTCGGGCAGCTTGAGGAGCCGCAGGGTGTTGGCGATATGCGACCGGCTCTTGCCGATCGCCTCCGCGAGCTGCGCCTGGCTGTACTGATGCTCGTCGATGAGCTGCTGGTAGCCCATCGCCTCTTCGAGCGGGTTGAGATCGGCGCGCTGGACGTTCTCGATGATCGCGAGTTCGAGCGCTTCCCGGTCGCCGACATCGTGGATGGCGACCGGAACCTCGTGGAGACCGGCTTTCTGCGCCGCCCGCCAGCGCCGCTCGCCTGCGATGATCTCGTAGCCGTCCCCGGCATCGACGGGCCGCACCAGGATCGCCTGGACGACGCCGCGTTCCCGCACCGAGGCCACGAGATCGGCCAGGTCGCCATCGTCGAACGTCTTCCGCGGGTTGCGCGGATTGGGGCGGAGCATGGCGATCGGCAGCTTCCGCGGCGGCCGGCGATCCGGCGCCGGCGCGTCCACATCGGTATCGCCGAGCAGCGCGGCGAGACCGCGCCCCAGCCGCTTCCGCGCCGGATCCTCCGCCATCAGGGTCTCCTCATCGGGACTTTTTCGGTCATCGTATCCGGGTTCCTCGTCACGCGGCACGGAGGCTGCGCTCGCGCTGGATGATCTCGGCGGCGAGCCGCAGATAGGCCTGGCTGCCGGTACTCTTGAAATCGTAGAGCAGAACGGGCTTGCCGTGCGACGGCGCCTCGGACACCCGGACGTTGCGCGGGATCACCGTCTCGTAGACCGCCGATCCCATATGGGCGCGAACGTCCGCCATCACCTGGCCGGACAGCGAATTGCGGCTGTCATACATCGTCAGCACGATGCCGTGGATCACGAGTTCGGGGTTGAGCGACTGCTTCACCTGTTCGACGGTGTGCAGCAGCTGGCTGAGCCCCTCGAGGGCGAAGAACTCGCACTGCAGTGGCACCAGGACGGAATGGGATGCCGCCATGGCATTGATGGTGAGAAGGTTGAGCGACGGCGGGCAGTCGACCAGCACGTAGGAATAGGGCCGGCCGGACGGCGAGGGTCTGGCCCCGGCCAGGGCACGGCGGAGCCGGAAGTTGCGGTCCTTCATCGCCGCGATCTCGAGCTCGACCCCCAGAAGATCGAGGGTGGAGGGCGCGACCGAGAGGTTCGGTACCGCGGTCGGCAGGGCGACTTCGTCCAGCGATGCCTCGTCGAGGAGCAGATCGTATGTGGAGACCGCCCGGGACTTCCGGTCGATGCCGAGCCCGGTGGAGGCATTGCCCTGCGGATCGAGATCGACGACCAGGACCTCTTCGCCGGTGGCGGCGAGCGCCGTTCCGAGATTGATCGCCGTGGTCGTCTTGCCGACGCCACCTTTCTGGTTGGCGAGCGCGATGACGCGGGGGCTCGGGGGCAGGCTCATGGCCGTGATCTCGCATCATCCGGCTTGGCGACGGCGCGCCGCACTTCGAGAATCACCGAGTCGTCGGCGACCCGGCTCCCGTGTACTACCAGATCGACGTCGAATGCCTCAGCGGCTTCGTCGATCTCCCGCCGATAATCGGCGCCCTTGAGAAACGCCGCCCGCCGTTCCGGGCCGATCAGGCCCGCAGTCATGCGCAGCAGCTCGGGCAGCGCGGCGAGCGCGCGGGCCGTGATCACCTCGACCGGCTCGGCCCAGCCGGCGAGCACGTCCTCGATCCGACCCTGATGCACCACGGCCGGCGCGCCGGTCTCGCGCACGGCGGTTCGCAGGAACGCGCATTTCCGGGTGTTGCTCTCCACGAGATGAACGCAGGCGCCGGGGCGATCGGCGGTCAGGATCGCGACGATCATGCCGGGAAAGCCGCCGCCGCTGCCGAGGTCGAGCCAGCGCGCGGCCGCGGGGAACAGGGGCACCAACTGGGCGCTGTCGGCGACGTGACGTCGCCAGATTTCCGGCAGGGTCCCGCTCGCGACGAGGTTCTCCGCCCTCTGCCACTTCTCGACGAGACGCACGAAAGCGGCGAGGCGCTCCCCTGTTTCACGTGAAACAGGGAGGATGTCGGCGAGCGCCGCCGACCCGGGGATGTCAGGCGGCATCGCGGGCGCGGCGCTTGACGCGGCCGAGCAGCAGGGCGAGCGCGGCTGGCGTCATGCCGTCCATGCGCGCCGCCTGGGCGATCGTCGCCGGCCGGGTGCGCGCGAGCTTATCCTTGACCTCGTTGGACAAGCCGGGAATCGCCCCAAGGTCGAGATCCTCCGGAATCCGGACGCCCTCGTCCTTCCGGACGAGGTCGATATCCGCCTGCTGACGATCGAGATAGACCGCATATTTCGCATCGATCTCGCTCTGCTCGGCGACGAACCGGTCGAATTCGCCCAGTTCCGGCCAGATCGGGACGAGCGTCGCCAGCGTCACATCCGGCCGGGCCAGGAGTTCGTGCGCGTTCCGGCGGACACCGTCACGGTTCAGATGCAGCCCGAAGGCCTCGGCCTCGCCCGGCGTCAACTGCAAGGCGCGCATCCGCTCCGCCGCCGCCGCAAGCCGCTCCGCCGCCGCCCGGAACGCGGCGCTCCGCCGGCTCCCCGCGAGGCCAAGACCGATCGCCCACGGCGTCAATCGCCGATCGGCATTGTCGGCCCGGAGCGAGAGCCGATACTCCGCCCGCGAGGTGAACATGCGATAGGGCTCGCTCACCCCCCGGGTGACGAGGTCGTCGACCATCACCCCGATATAGGACTCTGTCCGTGACAGCGATACCGGATCGCCGCCCCCGGCCCGGAGCGCAGCGTTCAACCCGGCCAGCAGCCCCTGGGCGCCGGCCTCCTCGTAGCCGGTGGTGCCGTTGATCTGCCCGGCGAGGAAGAGGCCAGACAGGCGGCGGCACTCCAGCGCGGGCGTCAGTTCGCGCGGGTCGACATGATCATACTCGATTGCGTAGCCCGGCCGGACGATCACCGCCTTCTCCAGCCCCGGAATCGAGGTCACCAGCGCCCGCTGGACGTCCTCGGGGAGCGACGTCGAGATACCGTTCGGGTACACGACAGGGTCGTCGAGGCCTTCCGGCTCCAGAAAGATCTGGTGCCCGTCGCGCTCGCCGAAGCGGACCACCTTGTCCTCGATCGAGGGGCAATAGCGCGGGCCGCGGCTTTCGATCCGCCCGGAATACATGGCCGATCGGTGGAGATTGTCGGTGATGATGCGGTGGGTCGCCGCGGTCGTGCGGGTGACGCCGCAGGAGACCTGCGGCGTGGTGATCTCAGCGGTGAGGAACGAGAACGGTGTCGGTGGAGCATCTCCGGGCTGCATCTCCATCGCAGCCCAGGCGATGGTCCGCCCGTCCAGCCGCGGCGGGGTCCCCGTCTTGAGGCGACCGAGGGCGAGACCAAGCCGCGCCCGCGCATC
>JAEZEN010000520.1 GCA_023433185.1 Pseudomonadota bacterium
CTCGACACGGCGATCGGCCAGGCGCGGCTGGCGATCTTCGGCGCGGGACGCGGCGCCCGCCGGGCGGCAGCGTGACGGCGCGCCCGGCGGCCGCGATGGCGGACTTCGACGCGCTGCCGCACGAGGAGCAGCTCGACCATCTGGCCGCGCTCGCCGGCGACGCGGTTTCCGCCTACGACCTGCCGGCGGTCTCGGCGCCGGTCCTGGTCAACCTCAGCGAGAACGCCACCTACCGCATCGACGACCCCGCGAGCGGGCGCCGCTGGGCGCTCCGGGTCCACCGCGACGGCTACCACTCGACCGCGGCGATCGCCTCGGAACTCGCGTGGCTCCAGGCGCTCCGGAACGATGGCGTCGTGGTGACGCCCCGCCCGGTGCCGGGGCGCGACGGCAGCCTGATCCAGCATGTCGGCCATCCGGCGATGGCGCGGCCGCGCCCCCTCGTCCTCTTCGACTGGGAGAGCGGCGCCGAGCCCTCGGAGAAGGACCACCTCACCGAGAAGTTCGCGACGCTGGGCGCGGTGACGGCGAAGATGCACGGCCACGCCCGCGGCTGGACGCGGCCGGCGGGGTTCGAGCGCCTCACCTGGGACTTCGAGACCAGCCTCGGCGCGACGCCGCATTGGGGGCGGTGGCGTGACGGCATGGGGCTCGACGCGGAGAAGGAAGCGCTCTTCGCCCGGGCCGTCGACCTCATCGGCCGCCGGCTCGCCCGCTTCGGCAAGGGGCCGGACCGTTTCGGCCTCATCCATTGCGACATGCGCCTCGCCAACCTGCTCGTCGACGGCGACGCCGTGAAGGTGCTCGACTTCGACGACTGCGGCTTCTCCTGGCACCTCTACGACGCCGCCACGGCGGTCTCGTTCTTCGAGCACGAGCCGCAGGTGCCGGACCTGCTCGATGCCTGGGTCGGGGGCTATCGCGGGGTGCGCGACCTGCCGGCGGAGGACGAGGCCGAGATCCCGACCTTCGTCATGCTCCGCCGGATGCTGCTCGTCGCCTGGATCGGCTCGCATTCGGAAACCGACCTCGCCCAGTCGATGGGCGTCAGCTACACCGAGACCACCTGCCCGCTCTGCGAGGACTATCTCAGCCGTTTCGGGTGAAGCTGTTCCCGCGGCGCCGCCCTACCCGGAGGGCAGGATCGCCAGGAACCGCGCGATCATCGCGTTGATCTGGTCCGGCACCTCGAGTGGTGCGAAATGTCCGGAGCCGGCGGTCTGTGCCGTCATCAGGCCGGGGACGAGCGCCGCGAGGCGCGTCAGGTCGCAGAGCGGCGGGCCGTTGGTCGCGACGAACAGCGCCGGCGGCAGGAGCTTGCCGGCGGCCTCCTCGGGATCGAACGCATACATGCCCTCGAGCGCGGCAACCATGACATGGCGGGGCGTCGCGACCATCGCCGCGATGACCGCCGCCTTTCGCGCCTGGTCGTCGGTCGGCAGGAACAGCGCGCCGCCGACATAGTCCGCAAGCGCCGCCGCACCCTCCGGCCCGCGCAGGCGCGCGATGAAGGCGGGCAGTTTCGCGCGCGACACTTCGGGGCGGGCCACGGCGGAATCGATCATCACGAGGCCGGCGACCAGATCGGGATGACGGACCGCGAGGTCGAAGGCGACCATGCCGCCCATGCTGTGGCCGATGACGGCCGCCCGCCCGATAGCCCTCTCGCGGCAGAGTGCCGCGACATCGTCGGCGAGGACCTGCATGGCGTAGGAGCCCGCGGGGGCATCGCTCGCCCCATGCCCGCGAAGGTCGATGCTGAGCACCGCATGGCCGCGTCCGGCGAAATGCGCCGCCTGCGGAGCGAGGTAGGTGTGGTCGCAGCACCAGCCGTGGATGAGGACTATGGGAAGCCGGTCGCCGTCGATCCGCTCGAAGGCAAGCCGCACCCCGTCACGCACCAGCTTTTCCATTCGACGCCCTCCGGGCCGCTCCGACCGGCAAGGTGCCCCGGATCGGCCTACTTGTCGCGTCCCTCGACGGCCTCGAGCGTCCGGGCGATGTGATCGCGGGCGGTCTCGCAGTCGGCCATCGACCCGGACATGAAGACCCGGCCGGAGGCGCCGAACATCTGGCAGTCGACCAGCGTCAGGCCGGGCGCGACCTTCTCCGCCTCGTTCGCGGCGACGGCGGCGAAGAGCGCCGGCACCATCTCGACCAGCAGCAGGCACTCGCCCGGCAGGATCATCGAGGCGTCGCGGTTGCGGTTGGTGATCACCGCGTGCTGGTCGGTCACCTCGGCGATGATGTCGGTATAGAGGACGTGCGGGCGAAGCTGGTCGCTCGCCTTACGGCCGATGCCGTCGAGGATCGCCCGGCCGGCCGCGTCGAGGTCGGCCGGGTTCGTCGAGTGCAGCTCGAGGATGCCGAACTGGCGTTCGACATAGAGGATGCCGGGCTCGGCGTCCGGCACCGACTTCAGCGCGAAGTCGGTGACCCGATGGATGGCGAGCGCCGGGGCGATCTCGACGATGAGTGAATGCATCCCTTCGAGCGGCACGTAGCCGCGCCCGCGGGTCGACGATCCCATATAGGCGGCGAACTGGCGGCCCAGCTCGTCGATGCGGAGATAGACGCGAAGCTCGGTCATGGGGTCACGCTGGCGGAGGATGCTCGGAGGGAACTTCCCGGGATGCCATCGGATTCTCGCACTGCGGCATCCCTGCCCTCCTGATCAACGCCAGCGATCACGACAGATGCCTCGGACGCCGCCTACTTCGCCATTCCGAACTGCTTCAGGACGTCCGCATGCGGCCGCGGGATGACGTGGACCGACACCACCTGGCCGACATGGCCCGCGGCCTCGGCGCCGGCCTCGGTCGCGGCCTTGACCGCGCCGACATCGCCCTGGACGAGCACGGCGACGAGACCCGCGCCGACCTGCTCACGGCCGACGATGGTGACGTTGGCCGCCTTGACCATGGCATCCGCCGCGGCGAAGGCCGCCACGTAGCCCTTGGTCTCCACGAAACCGATCGCATTCGACATGATTGTCCTCCTTGGACTGCTGTTCCGTTTACTTCGATCTTGCCTTCGGAGCCGCCGGACGCGGCTCGTCGAGGATGCCGACGACGAGCGCGTCGATGACCGCCTTGGGGTCCTTGAACCAGCCGCGCGCCACCGAGCCCTGGGTGATGAGAACCCGCTCGCCGTCGCCCGCTCCGAGCGGGTCGTAGGCGATCAGGTGCTCGCCCGGGCCGTCGCCCTCCTCCATCGCCACCACGAGCAGCGCTCCGCCGGGCAACTCGTCGAGCCGCTTCGTCGCCCACACCTTGCCGACCACGATTCCGGTTTTCATGGCTTCTGCCTCGCGAGCTCGATCTTCATCTCGCGCGCCTTGTCGCGGGCGAGCGGGGTCAGCACCACCCCGGCGCCGAGATTGATGCGCGCATGCGTCCTGGCGATCGCGAGGAGCCTGGTCTCGCTGAGCACGCCGGACTCCATCTCGTAGGCCGCACCCGGAGCCCTCAACTGCGGCGCCGGCTGGGCGGACGTGTCAGGCCTTCCGCCGGCCGGGAGGAAGCGCACCCGGCCCTCGAGGATAGCGGTCCTGATCTGCGGCTCGGCGCAGGCCTCGGCGACAGCACGCGCCAGGCGGCCGAGATCGTCCGACGTCCGGACCGCGACGGAAACCTCGCCACGCCCCTCGGCGAGCGTCCGCCGGAGCGCATCGTCCGCCCCGTCGGGGCGCGGCAGTGCGGACGGCGGCGTCGGGATGGGGCCGGCGCTCCTCGCCGCCGGCGCGGCGCCCGCACCGAGCGCATCCTTCAACGCCTGCCGGACCAGTGCCCGAAGTTCCTCGCGGTCGATCTTCGCCATCGCCTCAGCCCCTCGCCCGGAGCGCATGCTCGGCGGCTTCGGCCGCAGCGCGGATCGAGCTCTCCTCGCCCGACAGATAGACCCGGCCGGTCGCTCCCATCATCCGGTAGTCGACGACCTTGATGTCGGCCGCCTTCTCCGCCTCGTTGCAGGCGAGAATGGCGTAGGCGGCGGGCTGCATCTCGAGCACGAACAGGGACTCCCCCTGGAGGATCATCGAGCCGCCCTTGTTCCGGTTGATCAGGAAGGCGTGGTAGCTGTCGACGCGCTTGACGACCCGCGAGGCGAGCACCTCGGGTTTCATTGCGTCGGCCTCGGTCGCCCCGAGATAGTCCAGAATCGCCTCACCCGCCGCCTTCACCGAGGCGGTCTGCTGCGAATGCAGCTCCAGATAGCCGTACTGGCGCTCGACGACGAGCAGGCCGGGCTTGACGTCGACGCTCTTCACCGCGATGTCGGTGATG
>JAEZEN010000568.1 GCA_023433185.1 Pseudomonadota bacterium
CCGGCTCTGGATGCCGGCGCGACGCTGTCGAAGAAGCCGGTCACCGCCGCGAGCCGCCCATCCGCGATCGCGGCGAAATCGACGCCCTGCACCACCGGCGGACCGTCTGCGGGCGCCAGGGCCCATCCGAAGCGGACGCGATCGTTGTGGGTGTCGACGTCGCTGGTGCGGCGGAAGCGGTGGCCGGGAAAACGCTCGTGCACCTGCCCGACCATGGCGTGGATGCCGTCGCGGCCGTCGCCGCGAAGCACCGGATCGAGGTAGAGGGCGTTCTCCGTCCAGATCGCGGCAACCAGCGCCGCGCGCCGCGCGGCGTCGGTCTCGTTCCACATATCGATATAGCGATCGATGAGCGCCGTGACTTCACTCATTTCGTCTTCTCCTTGTCTCGTCTTTCCAAGCCAGGCTGCGGCAACGCCGCACAGTCTTGATCCCGCTGCCCACGTCCAAAGTCGATTACGTCGGAGGTAATGGAACACGCGAGCGGAGGGCTCTAGATTTCGTCCGATGAACACCGCGCCATCCTACGTCGGCGGCCATATCCGCACCTGGCGGCAGCGCCGCCGGCTGAGCCAGATCGAGCTCGCCGTCGACAGCGCAATCTCGACCCGTCACCTCAGCTTCCTCGAGACGGGACGATCGCGGCCTTCGCGCGAGGTTGTGCTTCGCCTCGCGGAATCTCTCGCCGTCCCGCTCCGCGACCGCAACACGATGCTGGTCTCGGCCGGCTTCGCCCCGGTCTATGCCGAGCGCCAGATCGACGACGCGTCGCTCGCCGCGGCCCGGACGGCGATCGACATCATGCTCCGCGGCCACGAACCCTACCCGGCGCTGGCCGTTGATCGCGAGTGGATCATGCTCGCCGCGAACCGGGCCCTCGGCCCGTTGCTCGAAGGCGTGGCCCCGAGCCTCCTCGCGCCGCCGGTCAACGTGATGGTGCTCAGCCTCCACCCCGAGGGGCTGGCGCCGCGGATCGAAAACCTCGCCGAATGGCGGCGGCACCTCCTCGAGCGCCTGCAGCGGCAGATCGAGGCGAGCGCCGACCCGGCGCTGGCGGACCTGCTTCAGCGCCTCGAAAGCCTGCCGTCGCCGCGGGTCCCGGCCCGGGCGCGGCATGCCTTGCAGGGGCCGCTGGTCCCTATCCGCCTCCGGGTCGGCCGCGACACTCTGTCGATGTTCTCGACGACCACCGTCTTCGGCACGCCGGTCGAGATCACGCTGTCGGAACTCGCGATCGAATCGTTCTTCCCGGCCGACGCGCCGACCGCAGACGCCCTCCGGCGGATGGCTCAACGCCCTCCCTAGAGACGCCCCGGCATGGGCGAGGGAAGGATCAGCCGGACATCGAGCGCTCCACCGGGGTCACGGCGAAGGACCGCGGCCGCCCGAGGCGGAGCACGTCAATCGTCACGGCACGCCCGATGCGATCCGCATCGAGGAGCCGGATCAGGTCGTCGACACCGGTCACGGGCCTGCCGTCGAGGGCGACGACGAGGTCCTGGCGGAGGAGGCCGCCCCGGGAGCCGGGCCCCCCCGGGGCGACGCTGCCGAGCATGGCGCCGCTGGCCTGGGCGAGGCCCGCGGCGAGCGCGTGGCGGCGCGGGATCGGGGCGGTCTCGGCGCTGACGCCGATGAAGGCGCGGCGCACCCGGCCGTGGCGGATCAGTTCGGCCACGACGAAGCTCGCCGTATTGGCGGCGACCGCGAAGCAGATCCCTTGCGCATGCGGGATGATCGCGGTGTTGACGCCGACCACCTCGCCGCGGGACGAGACCAGCGGCCCGCCGGAATTGCCCGGGTTGAGCGCCGCATCGGTCTGGATCACGTCCTCGATCGTCCGGCCGGTGCTGGCCCTTATCGAGCGGCCGAGCGCCGAGGCGACGCCGGCCGTCACCGTCGACTCGAAGCCGAGCGGATTGCCGATCGCGACGACGAGCTGGCCGCGGCGGACGGCCTTGGAATCCCCCAGCCGGGCGGTGGGCAGGTCGCGCGCGGCATTGGCGCGGAGGAGCGCGATGTCGGTGTCGGGATCGGTGCCGATGAGTTGCGCGTTCGTGGTGCGGCCCTCGGCGTCGGCAAGGCGGATCTCATGGAAGCCGTTGACGACGTGGGCGTTGGTGACGATCAGCCCGTCGGGGGAGAGCACGAAGCCCGAGCCGGTGCCGCCGCCGCGCTGGCCCTTCCGGCGCGTGTCGACGCGGAGAACCGCGGGGCCGACGGTATCGGCGATGCGGGCGACGGCCTCGGAATAGGCGTCGAGAAGCGCGGCATCGCCGGCGGGCACCGGGGCCGCCGGCCGGGGCTGCGCGTCGTCATGGTCTTCGGCGTCGAGGATGAAGCGGGGAAGCGTGTCGAGCATGGGACAGTCCTTTCGGGCCGCTCATATGGGCACGCGCCGGCATCGGCGGAAGATGCGGGGCGTTGCGGCGCGCCGCGGATCAGGCATGATGCGACTTGGCAGGTCGGTCTGTTTGGGGTGGCACCATGAGACTGAAGCGCCTGTTGCTGGCGGGCGCGGCGGCCCTCATCCCCGTCTCGGCGGGCGCGGGCGAGCTCGTCCTCGGCGTCCACCCGGTCGACTATGTCGGCATCTGCGATGCCTATGGCAGCGCCTATTTCTACGTTCCGGGCACGCAGACCTGCCTGAGCTTCGGTGGCTACATGCAGTTCGACGCCTGGCTGTTCGACAGCGACGTCGGCCAGAACTACTTCAATGTCGCCAACTACCTGACCGGCGCCGTCAGCCCGACGAGCGACCCCAGCAACCCGCTGGCCCAGACCTCGGGCGCCGTCGCGGGCTATCCCTACCAGACCGACGGCTACGCCGCACCGTGGACCTTCTCGGAGGAGATCAAGCTCGTCTACGACGCCAGGACCCACACCGATATCGGTGTCGTCGAAACCTACATCCGCGTCGTCATCGAAGGGATCCCCGACACCACCAACAGCAACGTCCCGGCCGCGATCACGCGGATCGCCACCTTCGACCGGGCCTTCGCCGCGATCGGCCCGCTCTTCGTCGGCTACTACGATTCGATCTTCGCCTATCAGGCCGCGGCCTTCAGTCTCGACGGCAACATCAATGCCGACCCGCAGGTCGACCAGATCCAGCTGAACCATTCATGGGGGCCCTGGAAGGCGGCCGTCGCCCTCGAGGACCCGCGCGACTGGTTCGTAGGCGATTCCAACATCACCGGCGATTTTCCGAGCCTCGCCTTCGCACTCACCGGAACCTGGAAGAGCGCCTATCTCCAGGCCGCGCTTGGTGCGACCGACCGCACCACGGGCACCGGCTGGGGCGCGCAGCTTTCCGGATCGCTCGGCTCCGGAACGCAACCGCAGATCATGGCGAACCTCGCCTACTCCGACAACGCCCCGGCCTATGTTGGCGGCACCAACTGCACCGGAGCCTGCGCCAACGAAGGCACATGGTGGTCGGCCCTGCTTTCCGGCCAGGTGAACCTGACCCCAACTTGGTCGGTGAACGCGACCTCGAGCTACATGGAGGGACCTTCGACCCATGAATGGCAGGCCGCCGCCGGCATCGGCTGGGCGCCGACCGCCACCGCGCTGGTCTCCGCCGAACTCCTCTATGTCGACAACGCCGGCACCGGTTCCCTCGGCCTTCACACGCAGTTGAAGACATCCTTCGGCAACGACAATTGACGGGCGCCGACGTGATCGGGGCCGTTGCCATGAATTCGCCATCGATTCACGGCCCAATCCGCCGCCAATCGGATCAGGATCAGGGGGGTGGGCCATTGCCGGTGGGCGACCGGATTGCGATGACAACAGGGATGCCCTCGCCTCGCCGCATGGCGGCGTTGACGGGGGCTCTGGCGGCACTGTGCCTGGTTTGCGGAACGGTCGCAGCCCAGGAGGTGCCCGAGCCGCGGGTATCACCGCTCAGGACGACGACATCTCCCGCCGAGGAGGCCCTTCTGGCCACCGGCGCGACGCCACCGGCCTTCGCCGAAGAGGATTTCCAGCCGGTGCAGGCCCTTGATGCCTTCGAGGCCGCGACCGGCGTCGATCTCACGACGATCGCGCAGTCAGGCGACGCCCCGGGCGAGCCTCTCAATCTCATGCCGCCCGGCGGTTCCTCCGACCCCTTCTCGGGGCAACTGGACTATCCCGCCGGTACGCCGATCGACCTCACCGCCCCCGGCATCGGCGGCGCCGACCCCAGCGCGCCCGATGTCGTTCTGGGCTCCTACACGCTCGATGCACGGATGTTCGCCGACGGTCCGCCGCTCGAATCGGGCGTCGTCTGGCGCGTCTTCGCCGATGGCGGACCGAACGGCAAGTTGCGCCTCGTCGGCGAGGCCGATGGCGGCCCCGTCACGCTCCGTCTCAAGCCGGGCGAGTACTACATCCACGCCGCCTTCGGCCGAGCGGGCATAACCCGCAAGGTCACGGTCGCGCCGACTCCGCGCGCCGAAACCATCGTCCTCGACGCTGGCGGCCTCCGCCTCGCCGCGCTGGCCGGCAAGGATCGCGTGATCGCCCCGGAGGACGTCCGGTTCCACATCTACGCCCCCGACGAAGGCGGCTCCGACGCGCGGATCACCGTGATGGAGAACGCGCCGGCCGGCACCGTGATCGGTCTCAACAGCGGCATCTACCATGTCGTCTGCCGCTATGGCGACGCCAATGCCATCGTCCGGGCCGACATCCGCGTCGAGGCCGGAAAGCTGACCGAGGCCACTCTCTACCAGCAGGCCGCCCGCGTGACCCTGAAGCTGGTCGAGAACCAGGGCGGCGAGGCCCTCGCCAACACCCAGTGGTCGGTCGTCACGTCGGCTGGCGAGAGTGTCGCGGAAAGCGTCGGCGCGTTCCCCTCGGTGGTGCTGTCGGCCGGGGAATACACAGCCATCGCCAAGCATTCCGACCGGATCTTCGAGCAGAAGTTCCTCGTCGAGGCCGGGCTCAACCGGGACGTCGAGGTGCTGGTCCGGTAGCCCGGATGGGATCGTCCCTCCAGGCGGACGACCTGGCCCTGGCCCGCACGGGACCGCCGCTCCATCTCTCGGAGGAGACGCAGGCCGTCCTGATGGTCGCGATCATCCTGGCCCTGCTCGTCATCCTGTGGCGCACCTGGCGGTGAGACAGCGCGGCCCGCCGAAATCAAACGCGATGGCGCGGACGCCCGGTTGCGGCTAGTGTGAACCGCGTCACAGTCTGTTCGACTGATCCGTGTATGTTCGCGCACTTTTCCCGCCACGTGGGGAGAAAGCGGATGGACGAGGCAGCGCGCCTTTCGGCGGTCATCGGCAACATCTATGACGCCGCCCTTGATCCGGCGGTGTGGAACACCGCGATCTGCGAGGCGCGGAGCTTCGTCGGCGGCGCCTCGGCATCGATCTTCGCCAAGGACGTCACCCAGACCACGCTGACCGTGTTCCACCATGACGGCGGCATCGCCCCCGAATTCGTCCGCTCCTACCTCGACCGCTACATGGCGCTCGATCCGGCCAACACCGCGCACTTCTTCTCCACCCTCGAGACCCCGCTCTCGACGGCTGACTTCATCGATTTCGCCGAGTTCCATGCGACGCGCTTCTACAAGGAGTGGGTGGCGCCCCAGGGCCTGGTCGACTTCATCAGCATCGCCCTCGAGAAAACCGCCACCGGCGCCGCGTATTTCGGCGTCTTCCGCGGCATCATGGATGGCCCCGCCGACGAGGGCGCGAAGCAGCGGATGGCGCTGATCGCACCGCACATCCGGCGCGCCGTGCTGATCGGCAATGCGATCGAGATGAAGGCCGCCGAGATCGCGAGCTTCGCGGACACCCTCGATGGCCTGAGCGCGGCGATGTATCTCGTCCAGGCCAACGGCCGCATCGTCCACGCCAATGCGGCCGGGCATATGCTTCTGGCCCGCGCCGACTTCCTGCGCGCCTCCGGCGACCGGCTGACCATCGCCAACGGCCGCGCGCACCAGATTCTCGCCGACAGCCTCGCGGCGGCCGAGCGCGGTGACGGTGCGGTCGGAAACCGCTGCGTCGCCCTCCATCTCGCCAACCGGGACGGCGCCGCCTACATGGCCCACGTCCTGCCCCTGACCTCAGGGGCGCGCCGGAGCGCGGGAAAAGCCTACGCCGCCGTGGCGGCGGTCTTCGTCCGCCGGGCGACGCTGGAGCTGCCGGCGATGCCCGAGGTCATCGCCCGCCACTACAACCTGACGCCGACCGAACTCCGGGTTCTCCTGGCGGTCATCGAGATCGGCGGCGTGTCCGAGGTGGCCGCGGCCCTCGGGGGCGCGGAGACCACGGTGAAGACCCACCTTGGCCATGTCTACGCC
>JAEZEN010000043.1 GCA_023433185.1 Pseudomonadota bacterium
ATCCGGCGCCTCGGGATAGAACCCGTTGAAGCCGGACGGGTTCCCCCGCGGCTGCGCAGCCGGCACCTTCCGGTCGACCGAGGGAACGCCTGGCCGGGCGCCGGCGCGGACGGGAGGCTTCGACGCCGCGCTACGGGCCCTAGCCGAGCACGTCGTCTTCCGCCTCGGCGGCATCGATGCCGAAGGCGGCGAGACCCTCCGCCAGATAGTCGGCGAGCAGCGGCATGCCGGCAAGGTAGCGCTCGGTCGGGATCGCAGCCTCGTCCTGCGCCGTGGACACCGCCTCGTCCCAGTCCTCGAGGTCGAACGTCCCCCGCCCGACCCAGGCGAGCGCCACGAGGTTCGCCTTCTCGTCGACATCGAGAGCCTGGATGAAGGCCGCCATCTCCTGGAGATCGACATCGTCGACCCGGTTCTCGAGCACCCCGTCGGCGCCGTCCTGCTCGTCGGCGCTTTCCCTGTCGCCCTCGTCGAAGGCGGCGACCTTGGCGCCGAATTCGCGGGCCTTGAGGATCACGAAGGCGACCTTCTCGGGCGCGATGGCAAGCTCGGGCATCAGCGTCTCTCCCGTTTCTCCGGGCTCAACGCGCACGCCTCGGCCGGCGTTCCGCGCGCGTCCCGGCATCGGCGGGACGAGCCGGGGGCGCAGGGCGACCCGACGAACGGGCATCCTTGATCCGCGTCAATCCCCTTCCCGGGGTGCTACCCTAGGGTGGCCCTCCATCCCTCCGAGCGCGAGCCGATGCGGAAGACCCAGTTCGAGATTGCCGGCCTCACCAAGGTCTACAAGACCGGCGACGTTTCGGTCCACGCCCTTCGCGGCGTCGACGCCGTCCTCTACGAAGGCGAGGTCGCGGTCCTCCTCGGAGCCTCCGGCAGCGGCAAGTCCACGCTCCTCAACATCCTCGGCGGGCTCGACACGGCCACCGCCGGTTCGGTTCTCTTCCGCGACCAGGAGCTCTCGGGCTTCAGCGAGCGCCAGTTGACCCTCTACCGGCGCAATCATGTCGGCTTCGTCTTCCAGTTCTACAACCTCATTCCGAGCCTGACGGCGAAGGAGAACGTGGCCTTGGTGACGGAGATCGCCGCCAACCCGATGCGGCCGGAGGACGCGCTGGAGCTGGTCGGCCTCAAGGACCGCATCGGGCATTTCCCGGCCCAGCTCTCGGGCGGCGAGCAGCAGCGCGTGGCGATCGCCCGGGCCGTCGCCAAGCGCCCGGAGGTGATGCTCTGCGACGAGCCGACCGGCGCCCTCGACTCGAGGACGGGCATCCTCGTGCTCGACGCGCTGATGCAGACCAACCGGGAGCTCGGCACGACCACGGCGATCATCACCCACAACGCGCCGATCCAGGCGCTGGCCGATCGGGTGCTGCGCTTTTCCGACGGCCGCATTGCCGAGGTGACGGAGAACAGCAGCCGCCTTGCGCCCCGCGACATCGCGTGGTGATCCGGTGCGCGCGCTCGACCGCAAGCTCCTCCGCGATCTCGCCCGCCTCTGGGCCCAGGCGCTCGCGGTCGCCCTCGTCATGGCCTGCGGGGTCGCGACCCTGATCCTCGCGATCGGCACGTACCGCTCGCTCGAGGAGACCCGGAGCGCCTACTACGAGCGCTATCGCTTCGGCGACGTGTTCGCATCGGCGGTGCGGGCACCGAAGGCGCTGCTCGCCGACATCGCCGCGATCCCCGGGGTGGCGGTGGTCGGCGCCGGCATCCGCGAGAGCTTCCTCATCGACATCGAGGGGATGCGCGAGCCGGCGAGCGGCGTCGCCATCTCGCTCCCGGCCGGCACGGATCCGACGGTCAATGCCCTCTACCTGCGCGATGGCCGTCTGCCCGAAGTGTCGCGTGCCAACGAGGTGGCGGTCAACGCCAACTTCGCCGAGGCGCACGGCTTCGGCATCGGGTCGCGCTTCGCGGGCCAGTTCGGGGCCAAGCGCGTGATGCTCACGATCGTCGGCATCGTGCTCTCCCCCGAGTATGTCTACGCCATCGGCCCGGGCGACATGATGCCGGACGACCGCCGCTTCGGCGTGGTGTGGATGCCGGAGGAGACGCTTGCCGCGCTCTACGACCTCAACGGGGCGTTCAACACCGTCAGCCTCATCCTGCTGCGCGGCGCCAGCGAGGACGCGGTGATCGGCGCCCTCGACCGCATGCTCGAGCGCCATGGCGGGGTCGGCGCCGTCGCCCGCAAGGACCAGCTCTCGAACGCCTTCATCGAGGCGGAGCTGGTGCAGCTCCAGGGCATGGCGGCGATCATCCCGCCGATATTCCTCCTCGTCTCGGCCTTCCTCATCAACATGATCCTGTCGCGGCTGATCGCGCTCGAACGCGAGCAGATCGGCCTCCTCAAGGCGCTCGGCTACGGCCGGCTCGAGGTGGTCTGGCACTACCTCAAGCTGGTGCTGGTCATCGCCGCCGTGGGCATACTGATCGGCAGCCTTCTGGGGACCTGGGGCGGGCGGGCGATGACGGTGCAATATGCCCGCTTCTACAGCTTCCCCTTCCTCATCTTCCGGATGAGCGCCGAGGTCTACGTCGTCGCCGGCGCGGTGACGCTGCTTGCCGCCCTGCTCGGCGCCTTCGGCTCGGTTCGCGCCGCCTTCGCGCTCCCCGCGGCGGTGGCGATGCGCCCGCCGGCGCCGCCGACCTATCGCAGGTTCCTCGACGGCGCCTTCGACCGCCTGAGGCTGTTCTCCCAGCTGACGACGATGGCGCTCCGCCACCTCGTCCGCCAGCCGCTCCGGGCGGCGCTGACCACGCTCGGCACTGCGGCGAGCGTCGGGCTCGTCGTCATGGGCCTCGGAACCGTCGCCTCGCTCGACCTGATGATCGACGTCGTGTTCTTCCGCACCGACCGGCAGGACGCGACGATCCTCTTCGCCGCCGATCGGCCCGAGGCCGCGATCCTGCCGGTGTCGCGGCTCCCGGGGGTCCTCGCCGCCGAGCCTTTCCTCGATCTGCCGGCGCGCCTTTCGAACGGCCATCGCTCCCAGCAGATCGCGATCACCGGCAGGACTCCCGCCGCCGACCTGAGCCGGGTTCTCGACCTCCGGCTCGAACCGGTCAGGCTGCCCGAGGCCGGGCTTGTCCTCGGCGACCACCTCGCGACGCTGCTCGGCGTCGAACAGGGCGACCTGCTGCGGGTCGACTTCCTCACCGGCAAGCGGCGCAGCGTCGACGTCCCGGTCGCGCAGGTCATCCAGAGCTATCTCGGCCTTGCCGCCCACATGGACATCATGGCCCTTTCCCGGCTCGCCGGGACCGGACCGCGCATCTCGGGCGCCCACCTGGCGATCGACGAGACACGTCTCGACGACCTCTATGGCACGGTCAAGAGGACGCCGGAGGTCGCGGGCGTCGCCCTCCAGAGCGTCGCGCGCGACCGCTTCCGGGAGACGATGCAGGAGAACGTGCTCGTGATGATCGCCATCTATCTGGCGCTCGCCGTGATCATCGCCTTCGGGGTGGTCTACAACAGCGCCCGGATCCAGCTGAGCGAGCGCGCCCGCGAACTCGCCACGCTGCGCGTGCTCGGCTTCGGCCGCGGCGAGGTGGTCAAGGTTCTCCTCGTCGAGACCGGCGTCATCATCGCCCTTGCCCAGCCGCTCGGCTGGGCCCTCGGCGCGCTGCTCGGCTATCTCGTGATCGAGAGCCTGGCAAGCGACCTCTTCCGCGTTCCCTTCGAGATCGCTCCCGACAACTTCGCCATCGCCAGCCTCGTGGTGGTCGGCGCGGCGGTGGTCTCGGCCCTCATCGTCGGCCGCCGGGTGGCCCGTCTCGACCTGGTGCGCGTGCTCAAGACCCGGGAGTGACCGATGGCGACAACGTGGATCAAGCGACTGCTCGGCCTCCTCGTGGTGCTGGCGATCGCGGCGGGGCTCTACTACGCCCTCCGCCCGCAGCCGGTGGGGGTCGATCTCGCGATCATCGACCGCGGCCCCATGGAGGTGACCATCGACGAGGAGGGCGTGGCCCGCATCCGCGACGTCTTCAAGGTCTCGGCACCGATAACCGGTCGCGTCGAGCGCCTGTCGCTCGAGGTCGGCGACCCGGTGCGGGCCGGGGAGACGGTTGTGGCGTCGATCCATCCCGTGGCGCCCTCACTCCTCGATGTGCGGACCCGCCGGGAACTCCAGGCCGCCCTCGATGCCGCCATGGCAGCGGTGTCGCTTGCCGAAGCGCAGGTGGAAAGCAGCCAGTCCAACGTGCGCCTGAGACGCTCGGACCTCGAGCGCGCCGAGGCGCTGGCGCGGACGTCGACGATCTCGGTCAGCGCCTTCGAGAAGGCGACCGCCGACCTCGAAGCGGCAGAGGCGCACGTCAAGGAGATGCAGGCGGCGCTGGACCTGCGCAGAAGCGAGCTGGCAAGCGCCGAGGCGCGGCTGATGCAGCCCGAGGCGGGCGGCACCAACGACCAGTCGGTGCAGGTTCTCGCCCCCGCCGACGGCATCGTCCTCGATCTCCTCAGCGAGAGCGAGCAGGTGGTGCTGGCCGGCGGCGCGCTGCTCGAGATCGGCGACCCGGCCAATCTCGAGATCGCCGTCCATCTCCTCTCCTCGGATTCGGTCGCCATCGCCCCGGGTACCGTGGCGCGCATCGACGGATGGGGCGGCCCGGCGCTGTCGGCGCGCATCCGGCGGGTCGATCCCGCCGCCTATACCAAGGTCTCCGCCCTGGGCATCGAGGAGCAGCGGGTCGACGCCGTCTTCGACATCCTCGACCCGCACGACACCTGGTCGCGCCTGGGACACGCGTTCAGGGTGATGGTCCATGTTCCGACCTGGCGGAGCGAGGATGCCCTCCGCCTGCCGCTCGGCGCGCTCTTCCGGCGCGGCGACGCGTGGCACGTGTTCCAGGTCGTCGACGGGCGCGCGGCGCTGACGCCGGTGACGATCGGCCACCGCAACGCGCACTTCGCCGAAGTGACGGCGGGCGTGTCGGCCGGCGACGTCGTCGTCCTCCATCCGAGCGACCGGGTGGTCGACGGCGTCGCGGTTGCGGCGCGGGCCGCCGAATGACGGCGCGGACGGCGCGACCATCGTCGGCGCGTGATCTTCCCAAACGGCACTGACGGCGACTGGATCGCCGACTACAATCTCCACCGCCCGCGTTCATCGCTGGGCTACCTCACGCCGGCCGCCTTCGCGGCCAATCTCACCGCAACCCCGCGCCGCTGGGCGCAAGACACCCCGAGGCTCTAATCGCCGCTGGATGAAACTTCCGTGGCAGGCCCGGCGGCACCGCCGTCGCGATGGAACTCGACGTTACCGACAATCACAGCGTCAAGGCATTCGCTGCAGCGCGCTTCGGACGGATCGACGTGCTCATCAACAATGCAGGCGTCATGCTGCTCTCGCCACTCAGCGCCCTCAAGACCGATGAGTGGGATCGCATGGTCGACGTCAACGTCAAAGGCGTGCTCTGGCGCATCGGCGCGGTACTGCCGACCATGACCGAACAGGGATCGGGCCAGATCATCGCCATCGGTTCGGAGGGGCCTATTTCACCGCGCCAACGGCCGCCATTTATTGCGTGCTGTCCGCCAAGTCATCGAAGCGCCCGAAGATGTCGATACAAACGAAATCACCATTCGGCCAACTGCGACCGTATAGAGGGAAATATCTTTGACCATATCCTCTCCCACTGACCAACCAGGCTGGCGCGAAGTAGGCGTCGGGCTTCTTGGACTGACGATCGTGGGCATCGGCGGGTCCATTGTCGTTGTGAACCTGCCAATTGGCGAAGCAAACATCGGCTTGATTCTGACCGCGATGGCGGGCGTTGGGGGACTCGCTGGCTTTCTTGGGGCCTATTTCCTGAGGCTCAGAGACTGGTCCGCCTTCGGCATTCGCCGCACCACCATGAGATGGCTGGCCATAGCGTTCGGTGTGGGGCTCTTGACGTTCGTGGCGAAATCCCTGGCGATCCTGGTTTTCATCACCCTGACCGGCGTCGATACCGACGTGCAGCAAATCTACGGCATCGGTGCAAGCCAGAGCATTTGGGCTCTTGTCCTCGCCACTTTGTTTCTTTCAGTGCTGACACCGATCGGAGAGGAGTTTCTGTTCCGCGGTGTCGTGACGTCAGCCCTCCTGCGATATGGACCAGTTCTTGCCGTCTTGGGCGGCGCGATCGTGTTTGCCCTGTTCCATGGCATCAATACTGCATTTCCCGCAGCGCTCATCACCGGCATAGTCGCAGGTGAAATCTTCCGGCGCAGCGGATCGATCTGGACAGCGGTCGTGGTGCACGGCGTGGTGAACTTGCCAACCATCCCCATGCTAGTGCTTGCCCAGGCGGCGCTGGCTCAGGCCTAGGCAGCGGCTTGGCCATGGATGAGCAATCCTGGCCGCTGCATCCACATGACTGCCAGGCTGACCGAAAGCGGACCAGATGACTGGCGGATCGATGCCGCAGGCCATTTGACGTTGCCCCCTGAGGCGCCCTCGGTTTGAACTGGACTCCATCGCGCAAGGAGAGCTTGTCCGGTCGATCGTCGTGGACGGCGATCACGACGGAACCCTCACCATCCGGGGGGAGGCGAACCTAGCGCCAGTCCCAAGGAACACGGCCAATCCGGGGGGGGCGTCAAAGTGGTAGAGGGAGGGAAACTCCCGTCTAACCTTCTCTGGGGAAACGGCGGATTTCGGCACTTTTGAAGCTGTGTTGACATCGACCTTCGGTGGCAGCCGAAACGTCGCGCTCAATCCGCCACGCCCCAAGTGTCGGGACACCGCAGGCGCCAAACCAAGCCCGCCGGAGCAAAGTCGAGTGAGACCTCTCCCGCCAATGTGGACTTGACTACTGAATCTATGAGTACCGACCCGAACCCACGGGTCGTTGGCGTGCTCACCCTCGGACCGCCCGTCTCGCGCCACGTCATGGCAAAATCCCGATCATCAATGCTCCAAGAGATCTCGACCTGACCTGAATCGGTGCTCAGGCTTCCGTACTTCGCGGCGTTGGTGGCAAGCTCGTGGAGGGCCATTCCTATCGCTTGGGCCGCCTGTGCCGGCACGAGGACAGGCGGACCGTGGACGAGGAAGCGTTCCTGTGAGGTGCCGCCAAATGGGCTCAACTGACTGCGCACGAGCTCCTCGAGGTCCAGGCGCTGCCATCCGCTCGCGACAAGCAGATCCATGTTGGCGGCGAGTGCGAGCAGCCGCTGCTCAAATCTCGCCAGAAACTCTTCCGGCGTAGCCGCAGCCGTGCGGCGGGCGATGGTCAGGATCAAGGTCAACATGTTCTTGCTGCGATGGTTGACCTCACGCATCAGCAACTGTCGCGCTTCGTCGGATTCCTTGCGCGCCGTGATGTCCTGAATGACCTTGATGCCATAGGCGATCTCGCCGTCTGGCGTGCGAACGCAACTTACCGATACCAGGGCCCAAACGAGGCTTCGGTCCTTGCGGACGTACCGCTTTTCCAGTGTGTACTGATCCGCCCTATTGCTCCTGAGTTCGGCCCACGCGCGGTCCCCTTCGGCCACGTCCTGATCGTGGGTGAACATGTTGAGCGGGCGTCCGTCCAGCTCCGCCACCCCATAGCCGAGCATCGCCGACATGCTTTGGTTGACGCGCATGAGAACGCCGCCCGCATCGACGATAGCGATTCCGACGGCTGCGTTTTCGAACGTCGCTCTGAAACGCGTTTCAGCTTCGGCAATGTCGCGCGTCCGGGCGACGACCCGATCCTCCAGTTGCGAGTTGCTCGCCGCCAACTCCCCGGCGGCTTTTCGATATTGCCTGATCACCGCCGCGACGATCAGGCCCATGGACGCTGCTATGATGATGAAGAGCTGCAACATGGCGTGGTGGAATGCGCCCTCATCAGGTGCTCCATCACTCCGCCGTTCGTAGAACCCGATGATCAGCGACAGCAGCAGGATGGCCAGGGCCGTCCCACGCATTTCGAATCTGAGCGCCGCCCAGAGCACCGGAATGAACAGCGGAAACGCGTAGGCCCAGTTGTCCGCGGACAGCCAACTCCCGATGAGGACCAGGGAGACTGCGATTCCTGCCGCTTCGAGCAACTGCAGGCCAGAAGGCCAGGCGCTTTCGCGCCAGGCATTGACCGCCGACACGACCAGCGGAGTGGCGAGCAGGATGCCGGTGGCGTCCCCTAGCCACCAGCGAGGCCAGGTTACCGCAAACGGGTTCTTTCCGATCGCCGCATCGATCGCGCTCCCTAGTGTGGCTCCGATGACTGGAGCGGCCATCACCCCAATGCCCAGAAAAGCGGTGACCTGGGTGAGCGTCGAAAAGCGGAGCTCAGAAGGCTTGAGAAACCGCGACAGGAACAGGGCTGCAGCCAGAACCTCCAGCCCATTGGCGATCATGTAGCCCAGGGTAGGCCCGGCGGCGTTGTGGAACCAAAGCAGGTTCGCAGTGGCCTCGCCGAGGAACGCGATCGTTAGCCACCACACCCATTGCCGACGCTCGTTGGCCAGCAATACCGCCAGGATCACACCGTTGGGCGGCCACACAATGATCGGAATGCCCGGCGTGACGATCATCCATTGGCCGAAGCCAGCCGCCACCAGATAGGCGGCGTAGCATGCCAGGAGCCCGACAAGTGCCGGCCGGCTGTGGACCTCCGGGCGAGACATCTGAACCACTGCCATTCCACTGTACCGTCACGTGTTGCGCCGAGTGGGCACTGCGGCCATGCGTCCGTGCGCCTTGGTCGGCGCCGCGGCCGCCCGCGATCTGCCGACAGACAGGGTCCCAACCGCGATAATTGGTAGCTATCGCGCGACGAAGAGCAAGCGGCCCTTGCTCTCCGCAATCCGGCTGTCGCTCAGGAGATCGGAACAAGCACCGCCGGAATAACCGAGACGCCAACCGCCTGCCGCTCGCAGCGGCTCAGTCCTTGGCATCCCGCACATTGTCCCCTCGGAACGGGCCCGTCTCCGCACGCTCGATTTCGTTGATGCTGAACGCCAGGACCGTGCCCCACACTAAATGAGCCGCGATCATGAGGGCATTGCGCCGGGGAGGATGCCCCGTCGCAGGCTTGAGGAGACCGGAGGCGGGGATCCAGCCGAGATAACTCGCTATCCAGACCAGAAGGCCATAGATCGCACCTCCCGAAGACGTCGGTCGCCCCAGCGTTCGAGCGTAGACCGCACCCGCCAGCGCCCCATACGCGAAATGGGCCAACATTGATATCCGCGCTGCCGGTCTTTCCGGTAGATCCGTCGGGGCCGCGCGATTGATGAGCTCGCGAGGCGGAAGAGGGTAGGATTCAGCCGGCGGGAGCCTTGCGTGCAGTCTCCGCATCACTGCCGTCATGGCAACCGTCGCCGCGACGCCAGAGAGGGCCCCGATGAGGGTTCGACCTTGCATCGCCCCTGAACGCGACCGCCGGCGCGCGGTTCCTGAAAAAGCGGGGGGTCGGAACTTCGGCGCACCTCGAAAGTTCAGCGGCCAACGGAGTGCCCCCATGAATCCGGAATCCGAGAGAAGCACTTCTTTCTGGTCCGCAGATTTCGGACTTCCGCATCGCCCCTCGCTGATGCTCGACGCAGCCGCGGACGTAGTCGTGGTAGGGGCCGGCATCGCGGGCCTGTCGGCGGCCTACGAGCTCTCCTGCGCGGGGCTACATGTAGTTGTTCTGGATCGCGGGCCGATGGGTGGCGGGATGACGTCGAGAACGACGGCACACCTGGCCAGTGACTGGGACGACTACTATTACCACCTGATCTCGCTCCGCGACGTCGAGGAGGCAAGGCTCATCTACGAAAGCCAGGCCGCGGCGATCGACCGGATCGAGCACATTTCCGAAGCGGAGCAAATAGCGTGCGACTTCGTACGGCTCGACGGATTCCTGGTGGAGGCGCCGGAACACGCCGGCTCCGATCTTCTGGAACGTGAGCTGGAGGCTTGCCATGAGGTAGGGTTCACCGGCGTGAGCTTGGCGCCCGGCGGGCCGCTGCCCGGAAGCCGACGGAGCCTGTCCTTTCCCCGTCAGGGTCGACTTCACCCGCGGAAGTACCTCAACGGCCTGATAGGGGCAGTCGAAGGGCGCGGCGGCCAGTGCTTCGGCAACACCCCGGCCACCCATGTCGAAGAGTCGGGGAACTCCGTGACGGTCCATCTCGAGAACGGCCGCTCGCTCCGTGCTGGCGCCGCCCTGATTGCCACCAACGCTCCCATTACCGACAAGGTCGCCATCCTGGCGAAACAGGCGCCGTACAGAACTTATGCACTCGCGGGCGAAGTGCCCCGCAATACGGTGCGGGATGCCCTGATCTGGGACACCGAGGACCCCTATCACTATGTTCGCCTCCAGCCGGTTGACGACGACCGCGCGATGCTGATCGTAGGTGGCGAGGACCACAAGGCGGGCGAGGCGCGCGACATGGACGACCGCCTCGCGGCCCTGGAGGGTTGGGCGCGCGACAATTTCCCTTCGATGCGGGACGTGCAGCACAGATGGTCCGGCCAGGTCTACGAGCCGGCCGACACTGTGCCGTTCATCGGCAGGGATGCCGGCGCGGAGCGGGTCTTTATCGCGACCGGGGACTCAGGGCAGGGGATGACCACCGGCGTTGTTGCCGGCATCATCCTCCGGGACCTCGTTCTGAAGAGGAGCAATCCCTGGGCGGAGGTCTACGATCCACGAAGGATTTCGGCAAAGGCACTCGGCGAAGTCGCCCGCGAGAACGTGACCACGGTGCGACAGATGGCGAAGCACCTGCTCCCGGGCGAGCTCGGCAGCATGGACGAGCTCCGCCCTGGCCAAGGCGCCATCGTGCGTGCCGGACTACAGAAGCTCGCCGCCTATCGCGCAGCCAGCGGACGGCTGTACGTGCATTCCGCCACATGCACCCATGCCGGCTGCGTCGTCGAATGGAACCCATTTGAACTCTGCTGGGACTGCCCGTGCCATGGCTCACAGTTCGCTCCAGAAGGCGGAGTATTGAACGGCCCTGCGGTCCACCCTCTAAAGCCGGCCGAAGGATGATCCCGAGCGCGGCATGCGACCCGTGTCCACCCTCACCTCCGTACCAGCGGCGGCCGAATCGCGGCCGTGCGGAACAAGCCTTCGGCATCCCAGTTCACAGCACCAATGGAGTGGTTGGAGCGAAGCATGAATGACACGCAGGACGACGAGGCGCGGATTCGCGCGGAGGCATACGAGCTGTGGGTTGCCGAGGGGCAACCGACGGGCCGCGCCGAAATCCACTGGCTGCAGGCGAAAGAAATCATCGCAATCAAGGACAGTTTCGCGACGACGCTAATTCCGGTCTCGCGCTCGACGCGTGAAAACGTGGAACCCGCGTTCGTGGCAAGCGAGCATGGTGACGTTCCGGGTCTGACCGATCAGGTCGATTCCCAGCAAGCGCCCAGCCTGGACAAGGCAGTGGCCATCGCCGATGTGAACCCCTTGTCGTCCGACCGCCAGTCCCGGGCGGCCGAGAAGTAGCGATGCCTGTCGGCAGGCATCACCGACCCGCCGCCTCCCACGACTGGCGGGAAGCGCGGACGGCTGCCGGAAACACCGTGGAGGCATCAGGGCGATGAGAGTACTCGTCGCCGGCGCCTCTGGCCTGATCGGCACCGCGGTCTGCGCGCGGCTCGATGCTGCGGGGCACGACGTGGTCCGCGTGGTGCGTGATGGGCGTAGAGTTCTGCCGGGGACGCAGGCGATCCTCCTCGACATGGCGGGAGCGACCAGTCCGGAGGACTGGTTCGCTCATCTCGCCGGCGTGGATGTCGTCGTGAACTGTGCCGGCGTGCTCCAGGAGAGTGCGCGGGAAGACCCGCGGGGCGTTCATGCCACTGGCGCAGCCGCCATGTTTGCCGCCTGCGCTCGGTCCGGCATCCGGAGGATCATTCATTTCTCTGCCATTGGCGTGGATCGGGAACAACGCTCCACCTTCTCGGCCACCAAGCTCACCGGCGATGAGGCCCTCATGGCGCTGCCGGTGGACTGGGTGATCCTGCGGCCTTCGGTGGTGCTCGGCAGGGGCGCGTTCGGTGCGAGCGCGCTCATGCGCGGGCTGGCCGCTCTTCCCGTTTTGCCGGTCATGCCTGGCGCCGGACGTCTCCAGGTCGTGCAGATGGACGACGTGATCGCCACGGTCGTGTTCTTCCTGCCGTCCGACCGTCCATCGCGGCTGGTCCTGGAGCTCGCCGGTCCCGAAGCGCTGACGATGTCTGAGGTTGTTGAACGTTACCGTCGCTGGCTGGGCTGGAAGCCAGCGCGGCAGCTCGTTCTGCCGCCGTGGGCAGGATCGGTTCTCTATCGCGCTGGCGACCTCGCAAGCTGGTTCGGCTGGCGCCCACCGATCAGGACGAACGCGGAGAAAGAGATCGCGCGGGGTGCGACGGGAGATCCGGAGCCGTGGGCGCGGGCGACCGGCATCCGTCCCCTGCAGCTGGACGAGGCGCTAGCGGCGAAGCCGCCCAGTGTTCAGGAGCGCTGGTTCGCGCGGCTTTACTTCGCCAAGCCGGCGATCTTCATCGTTCTTCCGTTCTTCTGGATCATGACCGGCATCGTCTCTCTCACCGTCGGCTGGCGGAGCGGAGTAGAGCTGCTTCTCCCCACCTTCGTCGCCCGCTTTGCGGAGGCTGCTGTTGTCGCCGGTGCAATCGCCGACATTGCCGTCGGTGCTCTGATCGCCTGGCGCCCGACAAGCAGGGCGGGCATCTGGGGTGCCATCGGGATATCGCTCTTCTACGCGACTGCGGGGACCATTCTCCGTCCCGACCTCTGGGCGGAACCGCTGGGTCCGCTGATGAAGATCCTTCCGATCCTGATCCTCCACTTCGTCGCGCTGGCGATCCTCGAGGAGCGCTGATGCTCTACTTCGCTCTCAAGTATCTTCACGTGATCGGTGCGGCCGTCCTGCTCGGGACCGGAGCCGGCATCGCCTTCTTCATGCTGCTCGCCCACCGCACCGGCAAGCCTTCAACCATCGCCGAGGTCGCCCGGCTCGTGGTGATCGCGGACTTCGTGTTCACCGCCACGGCGGTTGTCGCCCAGCCGGTTACCGGAGTCGCCCTTGCCTGGCACACCGGATACTCGCTCAGCGAGGGATGGATCGCTATGTCCATCGCCCTTTACGTCATCACGGGCCTGTTTTGGCTGCCCGTGGTGTGGATGCAGATGGAGATGCGCAACCTCGCCGCGCGCGCCGCGGCTTCGGGCGACCCGTTGCCGCCGCGCTACCACCGACTCTTTCGAACCTGGTTCGCCTTCGGTTTTCCTGCCTTTGCGGCAGTCCTTGCGATCTTCTGGCTGATGATCACCCGCCCGGCGATCGCCTGGCCCGGCGTTCTGTGAGACGGCGCGGACATCAAGAGGAACGAGGACGTATGCAGAAGTCCCGCAACACAGATTCAGCCAGCCCACATCCCGTTCACACGGCCGAGGTGGTGATCATCGGTGGTGGCTTCGGCGGGATCGAGGTTGCGCGGCGGCTTGGCAGGCTGGGAATCCACACCCTGTTGGTGGACCAAAGAAACCACCATCTCTTCCAACCGCTCCTTTACCAAGTGGCGACAGCGGCGCTATCCGCGACCGACATTGCGGAGCCCATTCGAAAGATACTCCGCCATCAGGAGACTGTTCGCGTGCTTCTGGGCACCGTAACTGCAATTCACCCTGAATCCCGGACAGTGACGCTGGAGGATGAATCCCACCTCCAATACCGGTATCTGGTCCTCGCCAGCGGCGCGACGCATAGCTATTTCGGCCATGGCGAATGGGCAGAGTGGGCGCCCGGCCTCAAGAGCATCGAGGATGCCCGGCGAATAAGGTCGCGCCTGCTAGTTACCTTCGAGGACGCGGAGCGCGCCCACGATGCCGCTGAGCAGCGAAGGCTCCTCACCATCGTGATCGTCGGTGGCGGGCCCACGGGCGTCGAACTCGCCGGATCGATTGCCGAACTCTGCCGCTTCGCCTTGGCGCGGGATTTTCGAGCAGTAGACCCTGGGTCTGCGAGGGTCTTGCTCGTCGAAGGCGGGCATCGCCTTCTAGCCGGCTTCTCCGAAGCGAGCTCCACCTATGCCGCGGAACAGCTCCGGCGGCTGGGAGTCGAGGTACTCATCGGGCGGTCTGTGACGACCATCGGGCCCAGCTCCGTCGTGCTGGGCTCTGAGGAGGTACCAGTAGGCCTTGTCATATGGGCGGCTGGTGTCTCCGCCTCGCCATTGGCGGCCCAATTGGGAGAGACCGATCGAGCTGGGCGTCTCCACGTGGAAGCCGATCTCAGGGTCGCGGGTATGCGCGACGTGTTCGCAATTGGCGATGTGGCCCGGGTGTCGGGCGCGGATGGCGCTACACTGCCCGGCCTCGCCCAAGTCGCGAAACAACAAGGCATCCATCTGGGCTCTGCTCTGGCTGCGTACATACGCAACCGTGAGCCGATCCCGCCCTTTCGCTACAGGAGCCGCGGCAACACCGCGATCGTTGGGCGGCACAAGGCGATCTACGAGTACCGCGGCCGCCGGCTGAAGGGCTGGCCAGCCTGGGCAACATGGGCTGTCGTGCACGTTTACCTGCTCGTTGGCTTCGAGCACCGAGTGCTGGTCGCCATGCAATGGCTGTGGCGCTATCTCACGTACGAACGAGGCGCCCGGATCATCGTAAAGGACGAGGGAGCGGGGAAGCCCCTCTAGCCAGGCCGGGTCACAAAGTTGAGGGCTACGGAGGATGGGTTCTACGATTGCCCGACCACGGATTGCAGAGGCATCCGCAGGTGCCAGACGAGGTCACCGCCCAAAAATTCAAAAGAACTTTCCCCGAGTAGGGCAAAGGGGACTAGCTCGCGAAGCACACGCATTCCGAAACCGCCCGACCCAAGCTGCGGCTCGCCGACAAGTCCGGTTTCTCTCCACACAAGCGTGAGGTTGCCGTCGTGACCAATGCTCCACTGAACGAAGATTTCGCCGCCGCTCTGCAGCGCGCCGTGCTTGATGGAGTTTGTCGTTAATTCATGGAAAGTCATGCCTAGTTGCTGGGCGGCGGCGGGAGTGATCGAGATCGGCGCCCCTTCGTGGTGGCAGCGGCTTTCCACGCCGAATGCCTCCCAGTGCGCGACGAGGAGTTCGTGCAACTGTGTGCCCTCCCATCGCCCCATCGCGAGGAGATCATGGGTCTTGGCAAGTGCCCGAAGCCTTTCGACGAAGGCGTTGTAGAAGGCCTCACCAACATTTGCGGATCGAGCGGTTTCGCGAGCGATCGCCTGAATAACGGCGAATTGGTTCTTGGCCCGATGGGCAGACTCGCGAAGCAGGACCCCAACCCGGTTCTCAGCCTCCTTGCGCCGAGTTATGTCCTGGGTGATGCCGATGTAGTGCAATCCCGCCTCGCCCACGCGTGATCGGTGGTTGGCGAGCCAGATTGTTTTGCCGTCGGGGCGGTGAAGCCGATACTCATCGACGGCGCTAGGCTCCTGGCCGGCATCAATAGCGCGCCGGGCTGCCGCCATTCTGGGGCGGTCTTCTGGGTCGACCATTGAAAGAAAAGCTTCCGTGGTCGGGGGCGTTGTGTGGGGATCGAGCCCCACCAGACGATAGAAGTTCTCGTCCCAGAAAAGACGACCTTGCGGGTCGATCTCCCAGACCGCCCCTCTTGCTGCGCGGAGTGCGACCTGCAGGCGCTGACGTTCCTGTCGCGCTAGCTTCGCAGTGCGCTGATACGCGCCCACGAGGGCTACTGACAGCCCTGCTCCGACAGCGAAACCCACAAGGGCGACAATATCCCAGCGACCTATTGCGCCAAATCCGGCTACATATCCCAGCCGCGTCAGGGTGAACGCGATCCCCACCATTACACTCAAGCCGCCGGTCAGGACCCCGCCGAGGTACGTGCAGACGATGACGGCAGGGTATAGGAATATGAACGGTGGCAGGGCGGGCAGAGATAACTGCGCGATGCAGGCCAGCATCAGGACAATGCCGGCCGCTACTTGCGATCCCGCTCGTCCAAGGTGGATATGCTGGAAAGCCATGGTCCGAGGGGAACGGTAAATCCCTCGGGTGTCAATCGCGCATTTACCGGCCCTTACCTCGACCGCTCCGATGCAGAGAGCACAGGGTCCAGCAGTTTGCTATGCGCTCGCGCTACAGTCTGCCAACTGAGTGACATGCGTGACAGACTGCACCAGCAGGATCCCGAACAGAGCCGTCAGGGCTCGCTTAGCGATCGTGCTGGCGGTCGAACTCGTGGATGATGCGGTCGGCGTCCTTGGGCGCCACGGCGCGAAGGATCGCATCGAGCTTGGCCTCCTTGCGCTCGTCACCCTCACGCGACTGGGGCGAGCCGACGTAGAGCAGGAAGGCCAGTCCCCCGACCTGCCACAGGAGCTGCAGCAGTTCGGATTGCCAGTTCTCGAGAGTGTCGCGCGTCATCTGGACCACGTAGCTCGATACCTCGACGGGCTCGCGGTGAGTGCGCTGTTCATCGACATAGGCGAGCCAACCGAACACCCAGTGCCCCACCAGGGTGATGATCAGGAAGCCGCCCGTGATCCAGGCAAACGCGTACCGACGCCAGATGCTCGCCTCACGTAGGGATGGCGGCTCCTCGTCCGGCGGCG
>JAEZEN010000056.1 GCA_023433185.1 Pseudomonadota bacterium
CCGCCGCTCCGACGCCAGTTCGTCCGGCGGCAGTCCGAAAGCTGCGGCGACCATCGCGGCGAGCGCCCGCCCCTGCCCGCCCGCCCCTGCGCCTCCCGGCGGCGGCCCCCGTCGCTGTTCCGGAGGCTCGTGATGATACTCGGCCATGAGATCCTCGCACCCACGCTCTAGGAATATGATCCTATCATAGCGTGAAGCCGAAGCGCGGGGATAACTATCGAGCGCGGCAACCGAAGATTGCCGGAATTCCGCCGTTGCGCGGCGAACTTATCCCCGCCTGCCCGAACGCCCCGAGAATGGCGCCTCGGACATCAGCGAGGAGCAGCAACCGATGCAGGAACGTCGAGCCCCGACCCGGCGCCCCTGGGCGGACATGACACCCGAGGCGGGACGCGCCGCGGCGGGTCGGATCGCCGCCGGCGCCGAGGCCTATGAGCGCGAGCGTCATCTGGCCCGCGTGATCGCGGTCGGCCCCGAGGAGATCGCGGACCGGAGTTCCGCCGGGCGCGCCGCGATCCTCCGCAAGCTCGCCCGAGCGCTCCGCGCCGAACGGATGCGCGGTCGGGCGGGGCACTGGAGCTATGACCTGAACCGCCACATCGCCCTCAGCCAGGCCTATGCGGCCGAGCGCGAAGCGTCGCAAGGCAGGGACGGCAGCGGGGCGCGCCAATGAAGGGGGCGCCATCCCGACCGGGATGGCGCCCCGCCGGCACTTTCGGGATGCGTTACGTGCGGCGGCGGCGCTGCTGGCCGAGGCCCATCTTCTTGGCCAGGGCCGAGCGCGCGGCGGCGTAGTTCGGGGCGACCATCGGGTAGTCCGGCGGCAGGCCCCACTTCTCCCGGTATTCCTCGGGCGAGAGGTCGTAATGCGTGCGCAGGTGCCGCTTCAGCGACTTGAACTTCTTCCCGTCCTCAAGGCAGACGATGTAGTCCGGGAACACCGACTTCTTGGGGTTCACGGCGGGCTTCAGCGGCTCCGGCTCGACCTTCACGATGCCCTGCTGGGTGCTGCTCAGGGCACGGTGGACCTCGGAGATCAGCGTCGGCAGTTCCGCCGAGGGGACCGAGTTGTTGCTCACATAGGCGGAGACGATCTCTGCAGCGAGATCGATCAGGTCGGAGCCGGCGGATTGGTCGTTCATGATACACCTTGTTGTCGTTGGACCGGAGACACGAGCCCGCAACAGGAACAGCGCGAGGAGGTTTCTTCTGCAACTGGCCGCCGGCTGCGGGTTGAATGCTGCTGAATCGATTGACTCGATCCGAATCCGTTACTTGCCCGTATATATACCGTGCACCGCAAAAACAAGACGTAAACGACCACCGACGTTTTCTATTGCAACACCTTGCTTGCAATCAGCGAACTGCCCGCGCGCAAGACGAGAGAGCTGGAACCGGCACCGCAACGGGGCCTTGGACTTGCGGTGCGGCACAACGCCGCCGCCCGCGGCAAGTCTCGCGACGGCTCGCGCTGATCGCTCAGGCGGCTCAGAGATAGTAGAAGACGAGGAACGCGGCGAGCAGTACCACGACGGACAGCGCCATGCTGCCGGTCGGCCAGCTTCGCGCCAGCACGCCATCGGGACCGTAGTGGCGATGGACGGTGCGAGCGAACTGGTCGCAGCCCCGCCATACCCGACGCGACAGCCCCTCCCGGGTTTGCCCGGCGGGGCCATCCAGAAGCCGGACGAGCCACGGCCCCAGTCCCCGCCACAGCCAGTCGACATCGAGCGTGATGCCCCGCACCGGGACCAGCCAGCGCCAGGCGATCGCCAGCCCGAGCGCGGCAAAGGCGAGCAACTGGACCTGCCCGACGACATGCGAAGCCGAATAGGGTTCGGTCTCGGCCACCCGCGGCAGGAAGGCCATGAAGGTGGACGGGAAGATGCCGATCAGCAGCGTCACGACCGCAAGGAGGCCCATCGCGAGGCGCATCGACAGGGGCGGATCGGCTGCCCCGGGGGCGGGCTCGCTGCCGCCGAAGAAAACCTGCCACGGCATCCGGAGGCCGGCATGGAGGACGGCCGCCGCGGCCGCCGCGGTGATGATGAACCAGGCCACCGGATCGCCGGCCGCTCCCGCCGCGTCGGCGATCATCCCCTTGGCGACGTAGCCCGACGCGAGCGGGAAGGCGGCGATCGCCATCGCGCCGACCACGGCGCAGGCGGCGGTGACCGGCATCGCCCGCCACAGGCCGCCGAGGTCCGCCGCAGTGCTCCGCCCCGTCGCCGCCAGCACCGAGCCCGCCGCCATGAAAAGCAGCGCCTGGTAGAAGATTCCGCAGACCGCGTGGGCCGCGGCGCCGTTGATCGCGAGGTCGCTGCCGACGCCGGTCGCCGTCACCATGAAGCCGAGCTGCGCCACCAGGGCGTAGGCGAGGAGCCGGCGGATGTCGGCTTCGCGGACCGCATAGAGGGTGCCGTAGATGATCATCACGAGGCCGACCGGCACCAGGATCTCGGTGCCGGCGAAGCCGCGTATCAGGACCAGCACCGCCACCTTGGTGGTGAAGGACGAGAGGAACACCGTCCCCGACCACGACGCCGAGGGATAGGCGTCGGGCACCCAGGACGACAGCGGCCAGGCGGCGACGTTGACGAGGAAGCCGAGCAGGATCAGCACGGTCGCCGGCGAGTCGGGCGTCATCGCGCCGAAGGCGACCGAACCGGTTGCCGCGACCTGTCCGGCGATCCCGGCGAGGAGCAGCATCCCGCCGAGCAGGTGGACGAGGATGTAGCGCATGCCGGCGGCGCGAGCCTGAGGGCCGGCGAGCCAGACGACCGAGGTGGCGCAGAACGCCATCACCTCCCAGAACACGAAGAGCGTCACGAGGTCGCCGGCGAAGGTGACCCCGATCGCCCCGCCGGCGTAGAGGTAGGCCGCCGGCAGCTCGAGCCGTTCCGGCTGGCGGAGGCCGAACAGGCCCCCCGCGAAGGCGGCCAGCGCGAAGGCGCTTCCGAACAGCCGGGAGAGTGCATCCGAACGGTAGGGAACGAGTTCGTAGCCGAGCCAGCGTACCGGTTCCGACGTCCCGTCGGGCAGGAGCCAGACGAGGGCGAACACGGCGAGCGGCACCGCCAGCACCGCAAGATCGCGGATCACACCCCGGAGGACGAAGAGCAGCGCGCCCCCCGCCATCATCACCAGGCCGGGCAGCAGCAGCATCTGGAGGCCGGCGAGACTAGCGGTCATAGTGGTCGTCCGGCCGGCCGAGGACGGCGCCGAGGACCCAGGCGCCGGCGGCGAACCCCAGCGCGCTCAGCGCGCCGTACCATGCATAGAAGCCGATCGTGCCGTCGACCCCGAACTTGCCGTGATGGTCGATGAGGAGGTCTGCCGCGAGCGAGGCGACGGCGAGCACCACGAGGCCGCCGCCGAGCAGCCTTCCGGGAAAACGGGCCGCGCTGGTCTCGGGTCGGGTCGCTTTGGGTCGTGGCATCGTCTCTTCCGTCTCTCCCCTCGTCCTCGGCCTCCCCCCTGGCCTGACCGGCGCTGCCGCGCGGCCGGTGCCTGGAGATGGGCCGCGGGTCCTGTTCAGGCTTCGGCTCTGCCGGGCTCGGGCAACACCGCCGCGGCGCCGGGCAGGCGCTCGATCCCCTCGATCGTTTCCGCGAGCTCGGCCGGCAATGTCGGTGCGGTCGCGGGGTCCGGTGGCGCGGCAGCATCCTCCAACGGAGCCTCGGCCACGACCGCCGTGGGCGCCGCGCTTCGCTCCTTCCGCCGCCGGCGGTTGACGCGGTTCCGCCGGCGCCGCTCGCGGGCCGCCTCCCGCTCCTTCCGCGAGTCGCCCGGCAGCTTGAAGCCGAGGCGCCGTGCCACCGTGCGGGTGAGGATGATCGCGACGTGGACCGGGAACAGCAGGATGTCGAGGATGCGTTCCTTCCGCGAGGCCGGCGGCTTCACGACGTCGGTGTTCTTGCGCCCGTTGGTGCGGCGGAGCGCCCGCCCCATCTCGCCGCCCAGCCAGCCCTCGCCCTTGAGCAGGATCTCGTGCATCCAGTCCCAGCGGCGCCGGTGCAGCCGCACCCAGCTCGCCGCGCGCTTGCTCGAGGTGATGATGAGCAGCGCCGCGACCGCGAGGATCGGGATGCCCCCAGGTCCGGGCAGCGGCGCGACGATGATCCCCACCGGAATCAGCGCAATCCCGATCCACAGGTAGATCGCCTGCTTCCAGGGACGTGGCGATCGTTGGCGGCGGCGCACGCGGGTCATCTCTCCTCTTTTGCCTCAGAACATAAACGGAGGATGACGATGGCGTTTTGGCGACGGCACTCTGGCCGAAGGGCGCCGGGCGGGCAGGAGCGACCGGTCACTGGCCACTCTCCACGGTCGGAAACCGGCCCACAGCACCGCCGCCGGGCTCGACCGCGGCATTGCCGGCGAGCATGCCGGCGAGGTCGTAGGGCACGCCCGGCCACAGGAAGATGAAGATGGTGAGGGCTGCGGTGAAACACAGCGAGACGACCATGGGCCAAGGCGATTCGGCCATCTTCGCGCCGTCTTCCGGCGGCCGGGCGAAGGCGCGGTAGACGATCGGCAGGAAGTAGCTGGCGCTGAGGAGCGTCGACGCCACGAGCGCGCCGATCGCGAACCACTGGCCGGCCTGCATCGCGGCGATGAAGATGAACCACTTGCCGAGAAAGCCGGCGGTCGGCGGGACACCGATCATCGACAGCGCGCCGATGGTGAACGAGCCCATCGTCCTCGGCATCTTCCGCCCGACGCCGTTCATGCGGCTCACGTCGTCGATGTGGCTGCCGATGTGGACGGAACCCGCCGAGAAGAACAGCGTGATCTTGCCGGCGGCATGGGCGGCGATGTGCAGGGCGGCGCCGAGGATGGCGAGGGGCGACGCGAGGGCGGCGCCCATCACCACGTAGGACAGCTGGCTGACGGTCGAATAGGCCAGCCGGCGCTTGAGATTGTCCTGTTGGAGCGCGGTCAGCGAGGCGACGACGATGGTGATGCCGGCGGCGATCACCAGCCAGTCTCCGGCACCGGACTCGGTGATCGTCTCGAGGCCGAAGATGTAGACGACGACCTTGAGGATCGTGAACACGCCGGCCTTGACCACCGCCACGGCGTGGAGGAGTGCGGAGACCGGCGTGGGGGCGACCATCGCCGCGGGCAGCCAGAAATGGAGCGGCATGACCGCCGCCTTGGCGGCGCCGAAGGCGAAGAGGCCGAGAAGTATGGCGAGCGCGGTGTTGCTCATCGTGCCGGCGAGGATGCCGCCCGGGGTGAAGTCGAGCGTTCCCGCGGCCAGGGCCGTCCAGGCGATCGCCGGCAGGAAGAGCAGCGTCGAGGCGCCGAACAGCATCATGACGTAGACGCGGCCGCCGGCCCGGGCCTCGGGTGTGCCCTTGTGGGTGACGAGCGGCCAGGTGGTGAAGCTGAGCAGCTCGTAGAAGAGGAACAGCGTGAACAGGTTGCCGGAGAGAGCGATGCCCATCGTCGCCGAGATGGCGAGCGCGAAGCACGCGTAGAACAGCGTCTGGCGCGGCGCTGCTTCGGCGCGCATGTAGCCGATCGAATAGAGCGAACTCGCGATCCACAAGCCCGATGCGACAAGGGCGAAGAGCATGCCCAGCGGCTCGAGGGAGAAGGCGATCTCGAGCCCCGGCACCACGGTCCACACGTCGAGTGACGGCGTCCCGCCGGCAAGCACCTCCGGGAGGAACGCGAGCACCGTCGCGAAGAGCAGCACTGCGCCGATCAGTGTCGTCGCCTCGCGGACATTGGGGCGGGCACCGAAGAGCGGCAGAAGCGCCGCCGTCACCGCCGGGACCGCGAGGGCCAGCACGATCAGCGTCGTGGCGGTCATCGCAGGGCTCCCACGAGGACCGTCGCCGCCTGCTCGGCGAGCCCGGCGGTCAGGGTCGTGTCGATGCCGAACCACACCGTCGCCGCGGCGAGCAGCCAGGTCGGCAGCAGCAGTTCCATCGGCGCCTCGCCGAGCGCCGCGAGTTCCTTGGAGGGCGCGCGGAAATAGGCCGCCTCGACCACGCGGCCGACATAGACGATGGTGATCATGCTGCTCACGACGATCAGCGCGGCGAGCCACCACCAGTCGAGTTCGATCGCCGCCATGATCAGGTACCACTTGGAGATGAAGCCCGCGGTTCCCGGGATGCCGACGAGGCCGAGCGAGGCGAGCACGATGGCCGCCGTGGTCAGCGGCATGACCCGGCCGATGCCGGCGATATCGTCGATGCCGATCTTGCCGAGGCGGAAGACGATCGCCCCCAGCCCCATGAAGATCGCGCCCTTGATGAGCGCGTGGTTGAGCAGGTGGACGAGCCCGCCGGTGACACCGGTGACCGTCGCCAGCGACAGGCCGAGCGTGATGTAGCCGATCTGCGCCACCGACGAATAGGCGAACATCCGCTTGAGGTTGGACTGGAAGATCGCGACCATGCCGGCGCCGAAGATGCCGGCCAGCGACAGCGCGATCAGCATCCCCATCAGGGCCAGGTCGGGCCACAGGCGGTCCGGCCCGAAGACGCCGTAAAGGAAGCGGGCGAACAGGTAGACGGCGACCTTGGTCGCCGTCGCCGCGAGGAACCCCGTCGTCACCGACGGCGCGAAGGCGTAGGCGTTGGGCAGCCAGGCGTGGAGCGGGAAGAGCGCAAGCTTGAGGCTGATGCCGACCAGAATGAAGGCCATGCCGGCGAGGATGGGGCGCACCGACTCGACGTCGCCGAGGCGCTCCGCGATCAGCGACAGGTTCAGCGTGCCGGTCATCATGTAGAGGAAACCGACGCCGATCACGTAGAAGCCGGCGCCGATCGTGCCCATGATTAGATACTGGTAGGCCGCGACGAGGGCCTTCCGGTTCCGCCCCATCGCGATCAGCGCGTAGCTCGACAGCGACGACACCTCGAGGAAGACGAAGGCGTTGAAGGCGTCGTTGGTGATCGCGATGCCGAGGAGGCCGGCCAGGGCGATCAGGTACATGGTGTAGAACCACGCCGCCTTGTCGTCGGGAATCTCGGAAATGACCGAGATTCTTGCATAGAACGCCGAGATCGCGGCGATCGCCGACACCAGCAGCAGCACCAGCGCGTTCACGATGTCGACGCGGTACTCGATCCCGAGCGCGGGATCCCATCCGCCGAGGCGGTAGGAGATGACGCCGACCGCCTGGACCTCGACCAGCAGCGCGGCCGAGACGACCAGCGTGGCGACCGTCACGATCAGCGTCACCAGCCACGCCGCGAAGGGACGCCGCGCCAGCGCCGCGAGAAGGGCACCGATCAGCGGCAGGACGACCTGGAGCGCCGGAAGGTGCTCCGTCATTTGTCGGCCTCGTCGCGGCCGAAGATCTCGTCCTCCTCGATCGTGCCGTAGGCCTCGTTGATGCGCACGACAAGGGCCAGCCCCAGCGCCAGCGTCGCCACCCCGACGACGATCGCGGTGAGGATGATCACATGCGCAAGGGGATGGGTGTAGACGGAGAATCCCGGCGCGATGATCGGCGCCGTGCCGCCCTCCACCTTGGCCGCCGAAATGAAGAGCAGGTAGACCGAGGTCTGGAACAGCGACAGGCCGACCAGCTTCTTCACCATGTTGCCGCGGGCAATGACGATGTAGAGACCCGCCACCATGAGAAACACGGTGATGTACTGGTTGTAGTGGGAGAGGAACTCGCCGACGACGCCGATCATCTCGTTCATCGCGCGCGGCCCCGTCCGGCAAAGGCGTAGAAGATCGCGACCAGGGTGGAACTCACGGTGATGAACACCCCGGCTTCCACCAGAACCACGCCCCACTCCTGGGAATGAACCTGGTCGTAGCTGAGATAGTTGAACTCGAGGAAATTGCCGCCGGTCAGCCAGCCGGCGACGCCGACCGCGACGTAGATGAGTGCCCCGAGCGGGATAAGCGTCTCGACCACGGCCGGCGGTACGATGCGCTGCGCCGGGGCGAGGCCGAAGACCAGGGCGTAGAGGATGACGCCGGCGGCGGCGATGGCGCCCGCCTGGAAGCCGCCGCCGGCACTGTACTCGCCGTGCAGTTGCACGTAGAGGGCGAACAGCAGCATGAACGGCAGGATCAGCTTCGCGGCAACGCGGAGGATGAGGTCGAGACGCACGGCGGCCTATTCCTTGCCGCGGCGGCCGGGCGACCGCTTGAGCAGCATCAGCACGGCTATACCAGCCGTAAAGATCACCACCGTCTCGCCGAGCGTGTCGAAACTGCGATAGCTCGCCAGCACCACCGCCACCACGTTCACGATTCCGGTCTCTTCGACCGCGCGCACCATGTAGTCGGGGCCCATGGCGTGGACCGGATTGGCGGGATTGCCGAAGGGCGGCGTGTCGCTCACGCCGAAGAGGAGCGCCAGGCCGGTGACCCCGGCCACGATCAGCGGCAGGAGCACGCCATGCACCGGCGGCGCCTCGTCGGTCTTGGTCAGGTAGAGCGCCCCGACCATCAGCACCATGCCCACGCCGGCGCCGACCGCAGCCTCGGTGAGCGCCACGTCCGGAGCGTCGAGGACGAGCATCACGGTCGCCATCAGGAAGGAATAGATCCCGGTCAGCACCGCCACGGCGAACAGGTTCCGCACCCGGACCACCGCGATCGTGGTCACGGCGAGCATCGTCAGGAGGATGAAGTTGACGATGGAGACTATGGCCGGTCTCCCTTCGGCTTGTTCTTCGCGTTCTTCGCGGGCTCCTTGGCGGCGGGAACGCCGCCGTCCTGGAGCGGCTTGCCGCGGGCATCGAGCGGCTTCACGCCTGCGTCGAGGGCGGCGCGCGCGACCGCGTGGCTCGCCACCGGACCCGTCAGGAAGAGGAAGGCGGCGAGGAACGCGAGCTTGAAGCTGACCAGCGTCAGCCCGCTGACCAGGAGCAGGCCGAGGAGGATGAGCCCCACCCCGACCGTATCGGCGACCGAGGCGGCGTGCAGGCGGGTGAAGACGTCCGGCATGCGGACCATGCCGATGGCGCCGATCACCATGAAGAGGCTGCCGAGGACCACGATCGCGCTGCCGGCCAGCGCGACGATCTCGCCCATGCTCATACGCCCTCCCCTTCCTCGCCGCTGCCGCCGAGCGGGCCGTAGCGGAAGAATTTCAGCACGGCGAAGACGCCGATGATGTTGAGGAGCGCATAGGCGAGCGCGATGTCGAGGAAGTCCGGCCGGCCGTTGAAAAAGCCGAGCACGGCCAGGAAGACGATCGCCGCGTTGCCGATCGTGTTCGCCGCCACGAGGCGATCGAAGATCGTCGGCCCGCGGAGCGCCCGGAAGAGCATCAGCGCCGTGGCGACCAGGATGCCGAGAAGCGCGGCGGCGAGCATCAGGCGGCAGACTCCTCGGATGGATGGGAGGGCGCGCGATCGAACGACGGCAGGGCATTGGCGCGGGGGGCGCCTCCGGGCGGGGTCGCCAGGAACCTGGGGCGGCGCGGCACGGCGTCAATCACGACTGCTTCTCGAAGCGTGCAACCCGGCGATCCATGTCGCCCCCCTTGAGGTCCGCGATGATACTGCCGGTGAGGGCATGGACCCCGATCCAGTGATGATGGCGGTCGGTATCGACGGTGATGGTGCCGGGGGTCAGGGTGATGGAATTCGCGAGCGTCGCCATGCCCACCGCCGTCTGCGGGCCGGCCCTGAGCTTGGCCAACTGCGGGCCGATCGGCAGCGAGGGCGACAGGATGATCCGCGCGACGTTGAATGCCGACTTCGCGATTTCGACCAGGAGCCAGGGCCAGTACCGGAAACCCGCGAGGATCAGTTCCACCGGATGGCCCTCGCGATCGGTATAGCCGAACCGCCGCCCCGCAAGGGCTATCACGATCGCGCTGATCGCCCCGGCGCCGATCAGGAACGGCTTGTAGAGCCCCGAAAGGAGCAGCCAGAAGGCAAAAAGGGCCAAGGCCAGGCTCGCGACCCGCACGTTCCAACTCCGTCGACACGATTCCCCGAAAACATACAGGGTGGCGCCCGGGGATCAATCGAAAGCGGACGAAATGCCGCGCGAAGTCTGCCTGAAGGCGCCGCGGCGATCCGAAGCCGGTCCCAGGCGAAGCCGCCCGACCGGACAGCACCGTGCCTCCGCAAGCCGAAACGGCCGGGACGGGCGGCGGCAGCTTGAGCCGGCTGGCGATTGACACCATATGACGCGGGCGCCAGACTTTGCTCCGGGACGTCGCTCGAGGGTACGTCCTTAACAATAACAACCGACTATGCGCGCCTCATGACACGCCATGTGAGCTCCGGGTGTCAGGGTGGCCGACGTCCGGCAGGGGTCTTGACCGAATGACCGAGAGACTGAGCGATCCTGCGGCCGACGGCCGCCCGGGCGGCGGAGCGGCACGGGCGCCGACCGCCGAACGGCGCCCCGTGACCACGACCCATTTCGGCGTGACGCGCAGCGACGACTATGCCTGGCTCCGCGCCGGCAACTGGCAGCAGGTGATGCGCGATCCGGCGGTGCTCGCAACCGACATCCGCGCCTATCTCGATGCCGAGAACGCCCATACCGAAGCCGCCATGGCCGACGTGGCCGGCCTGAAGGATGCCCTCGTCGCCGAGATGCGGGCCCGGATCAAGGAGGACGATTCTTCCGTCCCCTCCCCCGACGGCCCCTACGCCTATGGCATCCGCTTCGCTCACGGGGCCGAGCATCCGATGCTGGTCCGCACCGACCGCGACGGCGGCAACGAGACCGTGCTCCTCGACGCCGATGCGCTCGCCGCCGGCAAGGCCTACTTCCACCTCGGCGGCAGCGCCCACACGCCGGATCACCGCCTGCTCGCCTATGCCGTCGACGAGATGGGCTCGGAGTATTTCGAGATCCGCATCCGCGATCTCGCCACCGGCGAGGACCTTCCCGACCGCATCCCAGGTACCTCGGGCGCGCCGGTCTGGGCGGCGGACTCGCGCACCCTCCTCTACGTCTGGCTCGACGCCAACCACCGGCCGGCGAAGATCCTGCGCCATGCGGTGGGGACCGACCCGTCCGAGGACGTAATCGTCTTCGAGGACGCCAATCCCTCCTACTTCCTCAGCATCGGCAAGACCCAGTCCGACCGCTTCTTCGTCGTCGACAGCCACGATCACGAGACCAGCGAGGCGCATCTTCTCGCCACCGACGATCCCGGGGGCGCGCCCCGGCTCGTCGCCCCGCGCCGCCCCGCCGAGCGCTACGAGGTCGACGAGGCGGGCGGCACCCTATACATCCTGACCAATGCCGGCGATGCCGAGGACTTCAAGATCGTCACCGCGCCGGCGGCGACGCCCGGCCGCGAACACTGGCAGGACCTCGTCCCGCACCGGAAGGGCTGCCTGATCCTCTCCCATACGTCGTTCCGCGACTGGCTGGTCCGGCTCGAGCGCGAGGGCGGCCTGCCGCGGATCGTCGTCCGCCGTCTCGCGACCGGCGAGGAGCACGGCATCGCCTTCGAGGAGGAGGCGTACTCGCTGGGCATGCTCGGCAGCTACGAATTCGCCACCGACGCGCTCCGCTTCACCTACTCGTCGATGACCACGCCCGGCCGGGTCTACGACTACGACATGGCGACGCGGACCCGCGTGCTCCGCAAGGAGGACGAGGTGCCCTCGGGCCACGACCCGGCGGACTACGTCACCCGCCGCATCTTCGCGACGGCCGACGACGGCGAGCGGGTCCCGATCTCGCTGCTCTACCGGCGCGACACCCCCATCGACAGCACGGCGCCGCTCCTCCTCTACGGCTATGGCGCCTACGGCATCACCATCCCCGCCTCGTTCTCGACCAACCGCCTGTCGCTCGTCGACCGCGGCTTCGTCTACGCCATCGCCCACATCCGTGGCGGCAAGGACAAGGGCTTCCACTGGTATGCCGACGGCCGCCGCGAGAAGAAGGTCAACACCTTCACCGACTTCATCGCCGCCGCCCGCCACCTGGTCGCCGAGCGCTACACCGCGGCGGGGCGGATCGTGGGCCACGGCGGCTCGGCTGGCGGCCTCTTGATCGGTGCGGTCGCCAACATGGCGCCGGAACTCTTCGCCGGCCTCGCCGCCGAAGTGCCCTGCGTCGACGTGCACGACACCATGCTCGACGACTCCCTCCCCCTGACCCCGCCGGAATGGCCGGAATGGGGGAACCCGATCGTCAGCGAGGCGGACTTCAGGACGATCCTCGCCTATTCGCCGTATGACAACGTCGCCGCCCGGCCCTATCCGGCGATCCTCGCCATGGCCGGCCTCACCGACCCCCGCGTGACCTACTGGGAGCCGGCGAAGTGGGTGGCGAAGCTGCGGGCGCACGCAACCGGCAACCCACTGATCCTGCTCAGGACCAACATGGACGCCGGCCACGGCGGCGCCGCCGGCCGCTTCGACCGCCTCCAGGAGACCGCCTTCGCGATGGCGTTCGCCCTCAAGGTCGCCGGAAAGGCCGCGCGATGACGGCCGGCATCACTCCACGAGGCAGACGACCGTCCCCGAAACCGACCATGTTTCGGAATCCGCACCGGGCGTCGACGCCAGGCCGAAAACGCTGACCTCGTAGTCCCCGGCAAAGAGACCGTCCTCGACCGCATCGGCCTCGATCACCAGATCGAGGGACATGAAGTCGCCCTCCTCGCGCTCATGGTAGAAGTGCAGCTTGAGTTCCCGGGCGTCGATCCAGCTGTGGATCAGCCGCTCGTCGAGGACGAGCGACCGGAAATCGTCGGGCAGGCTGGCGGTCGCCAGCCTCAGCCTGCCGTCGATGCTGAAGAACCCGCCGCTGCCCCGGGTCATGCCGATGGCGAGGTCGAGCGAGACCCGGCTGTCGCGAATCTCGCAGTCGATGCCGCCGGAGGCCGCCACCGGCAGGACGACCAACGGCAGGAGTACGACGGAAAGGACGGAAACGGTTACCAAGCGCAAGGCGACGGTCTCCTCGATGTGCGACGGTGGCGCGCCCCGTTGACGCCGCCATGCCGCGGCCACGCTCACGGGCCGTGTCGCGCCGTACGCCCCGGCATCGGTGGCTCTTCCCGGCCGCCGCCTTGTTTCATGCCCGCCGTGGCGGGACGTCAGACCGCTAGGCCGCGACCTGCGGCAGGTCGGCCAATGCCGCCTGGAGCGCCGCCTCGTCATAATCGCGATCGTCGAGCTTGCCGGCGAAGTAGTCGGTATAGGCCTGCATATCGAAATGGCCGTGGCCGCAGAGGTTGAAGAGGATGGTCTCGGACCTTCCCTCGACCTTGCAGCGGAGCGCCTCGTCGAAGGCAGCGCGGACCGCATGGGTCGCCTCGGGTGCCGGCACGATGCCCTCGGCGCGGGCGAAGGTGACGCCGGCGTCGAAGCACTGGAGCTGGCGCACGGCCCGCGCCTCGATCAGCCCGAGTTCCTTCAGGTGGGTGTCCATCGGCGCCATGCCGTGGTAGCGGAGGCCTCCCGAATGGAACGACGGCGGGATGAAGGTCGAGCCGAGGGTGTGCATCTTGACCAGCGGCGTCAGGTGCCCGGTGTCGCCGAAATCGTAGGCATAGACCCCGCGCGTCAGCGACGGACAGGCCGCTGGCTCGGCGGCGATGATCCGCACCGACTTCCCTTCCCTGAGCCGCTTGCCGAGGAACGGGAAGGCGATGCCGGCGAAGTTCGAGCCACCGCCGGTGCAGCCGATGACGATGTCCGGCCAGTCGCCGGCCATCTCCATCTGTTCGATGGCCTCGATGCCGATCACCGACTGGTGGAGGAGGACGTGGTTCAGCACGCTGCCGAGCGCATAGTTGGTGTCGGGGCTGGTCGCCGCCACTTCGACCGCCTCGGAGATCGCGATCCCGAGGCTACCGGGCGAGTCCGGGTCCTTCTCGAGGATGGCGCGGCCCGAATTGGTCTCCGCGCTGGGGCTCGCGATGCAGGTCGCGCCATAGGTCTCCATCAGCGCCCGGCGATAGGGCTTCTGGTTGAAGCTGACCTTGACCATGTAGACCTTGACTTCGAGGCCGAAGAGCTGCCCGGCGAAGGCGAGCGAGGAGCCCCACTGTCCCGCCCCGGTCTCGGTCGAGAGCTTCGCGATGCCGGCTTCCTTGTTGTAGAAGGCCTGCGGCACCGCAGTGTTCGGCTTGTGGCTGCCGGAGGGGCTGACGCCCTCGTATTTGTAGTAGATGCGCGCCGGCGTATCGAGCGCCTGCTCGAGCCGCCGGGCGCGATAGAGCGGCGCCGGCCGCCAGAGCTTGTAGGCCTCGCGCACCGGCCCCGGGATCTCGATCTCGCGCTCGCTCGACACCTCCTGGGCGATCAGCGCCATGGGGAAGATCGCCGATAGGTCGTCCGGGCCGATGGGCTGTCCCGTCCCGGGATGGAGCGGCGGCGGCGGCGGCGACGGCAGGTCGGCGGCGATATTGTACCAGGCCTTCGGAATACGGTCTTCGGGCAGGAGGTACTTGACAGATTCCGACATCATCTTCCCCTGAATGATCGGCGTTTTCCGCATCATAGCTACCGATGCCGCGGTTGTCCCGCGGAAGAGTGGCCGGGCGCCGCCACGACGCACCGGCGTTGCCGCCATCGCCGGGAACGCAGTAGGGTTGGATCATGCCCCGCCCCGACGCCATCTTGATTACCGGCCCCACGGCGAGCGGCAAGTCGCAGCGCGCCATCGCGCTCGCCGAAGCCCATGGCGGCGTCGTGATCAATGCCGATTCGATGCAGGTCTATCGCGAGTTGCGGGTGCTATCGGCGCGGCCGTCCGCCGAGGATGAAGCCGCGGCGCCGCATCGCCTCTACGGTCATGTCGGCGCGGCGACGCGCTATTCGGTCGGGCATTGGCTGGCGGACGCTGCGGCAACGCTCGCCGAGGCGCGGGGCACGGGCCGCCTGCCGGTCTTCGTCGGCGGCACCGGGCTCTACTTCAAGGCCCTCACCGAGGG
>JAEZEN010000072.1 GCA_023433185.1 Pseudomonadota bacterium
ACAACCCCTTCTTCGTCAAGAGGCGTGACGGCGCGCAGGCCACGGCCGACGAACTCGGCCTCAAGCTGCAGGCTTTCGCCGGCAAGTATGACGGCGACAACGACGGCCAGGTGGCCGCGGTCGAGAACCTGATCTCGGCGGGTGCCAAGGGCATTCTCATCACCCCGAGCGACACCAAGGCGATCGTGCCGACCATCCAGAAGGCCCGCGACGCCGGCATTCTGGTGATCGCGCTCGATACGCCGCTCGATCCGATCGACAGCGCCGACGCGACGTTTGCGACCGACAACTTCAAGGCCGGCCTGCTGATCGGCGAATGGGCAGCCAAGACCCTCGGGCCGGAAGGCACCGAGAACGCGGTCATCGCGTTCCTCGACGCCCTCGAGCAGCAGCCGACCGTCGACGTGGCCCGCGATCAGGGCTTCATGCAGGGCTTCGGCATCGACATCAAGGACCCGACCCGCTACCTCGACGAGGATGATCCCCGCATCTGCGGCCACCAGTGGGGCCAGGGTGCCGAGGAAGGCGGCCGGACCGGCATGGAGACGCTTCTCCAGAAGTGCCCGGACATCAATGTCGTCTACACGATCAACGAACCGACCGCGGCCGGCGCCTGGGAGGCCCTCAAGGCTCTCGGCAAGGATGACGGTTCGGTCCTGATCACCTCGGTCGACGGCGGTTGCCCGGGCGTCGAGAACGTCAAGGACGGCGTCATCGGTGCCACCTCGATGCAGTTCCCGCTGCTGATGGCCGCGCTCGGCGTCGAGGCCGTGGCCGAGTTTGCCAAGTCGGGCACGGTGCCCGAGCCGACCCCGGGTCTCGACTTCTTCGACACCGGCGTCTCGCTCATCACCGACAACCCCGTCGACGGTATCGAGTCCGAGACCTCCGAGGTCGGCCTGACCAAGTGCTGGGGCTAAGAGTTCTCCCGACGTCGCGGGGCTAGCTCCGCGGCGGTAGCCTGGGGAGGGTGGTCGGTCCGGCCGCCCTCCCCGAATTTCTCTATCTGCCGCACGCCACAACGGCCGGCGGCCCCACGAAGACTTCGTTCCAAGGGGCCCGACTTTTCATGTCACGCGTAGGAATCCTCACCGGCGGCACATGGTGCGTCGACCGCAACCTGCTGCTCGATCGCTGGCCGCATGAGAACGGCCGTGCCGACATCCTGTCGTCGGAGATGGGCGGCGGCGGGTCGGGCTGCAACATGGCGGTCGCCATGAAGAAGCTCTCTCCGGAAATGCCGGTGGCGACGATCGCCCTGGTCGGCGACGACGCCGACGGCCGCTTCCTGGTCGAGGAGGCCGAGCGGAACGGCGTCGACCACCGCCAGATGCGCGTGACCACCGAGGCGGCGACCGACTACACCTTCGCCTTCGCCTCGCTCCCCACCGGCCAGCGGACCCATGTCTCCTGGTTCGGCACGAGCCACCTGCTCAGCCCCGACCATTTCGATTTCTCGGAGAACAGCGAGCGGATCTTTCATCTCGGCCTGCCCGGTGTCCATCGCCTCATGGACGGACCGTGGGGCGACGACGCCAACGGTTGGGTGACGACGCTCAAGAAGGCGCGCGCGGCAGGTCTCGTCACCAACATCGAACTGGCAAGCATCGCCCCCGATCGGCTGACGGCGCTGGTCCGCCCGTGCCTGCCCCATCTCGACCTCGTCGTCGTCAATGATCACGAGATCGGGGGCATTGCCGGGATCGAGACCGTGCCCGATCACAGGACCGACGTCGATGCCTGCATCGCCGCCGCCAGGACGGTCCTCGCCGGCGGCACCGCGCAACACGTCGTCGTGCACTTCCCGCGCGGCGCGGTGGCTGCGAGCCGCGACGGCAGCGTCGTGGTAAAGCCCTCGGTCGACGCGCCGCCGGCCGAGGTCAAGGGCGCCAACGGCGCGGGGGACGCCTTCGCGGCGGGCTTCCTCTACGGGTTCCACGCAGGCTGGAGCGTCGAGCAGTCGCTGGCCCTCGCCCATGCCACCGCGGCGGCCTCGCTTCGCCAGATTTCCACAACCGCGTCGATCGAATCCTGGAAGGCGTGCCTCGCGCTCGCCGACCGCTGGGGCTGGCGCGACAGCATCGGCTGACCCGCCGTCCCGCCCGATCCGACTCCAACGATCAGAGACTGAGGAGAAACCTGCAATGCGTACCCTCGACCAGAAGCTCGCCAAGATCAAGGCGGGCAGCTACACGCCGGCCGACTTCATCATCGCCGACGCCAAGGACGGCGACATCGGTTTCGGCCGCGCCTCGCCCGTGCCCTACCCGGATGACAGGACGCGCTTCACGCCGCGCGAGACGCACCTCCAGAACATCCGCGACATGACCCGCTCCGGGCTCGTCGACATCATGCTGATGTCGGCCTCGACTTGCGAACGGCTGTCCAACGAGGGCCTGTTCAAGGACAGCCCGGTGACCCCGGCGATCCGCCTCAACGACACCACCGACATCTGGTCGGCGCGAGGCGGCCGCTACCGCGAGGCGCCGTCCCGCCATCACCGCACGGCGATGGTCGACCAGGCCAGGAAGTATGCCGATCTCGGCCTCTATTCGGTCACCTACTCGAACGAGCGAGACATCGACGCCGAGAATTCCGAGGCCTACCGCGCCTTCCGCGCCGACGCCAACCAGAACGGCATGCGGCACTTCCTCGAGGGGTTCAACCCGGCCTTCGACATCAACCTCGCCAACAAGGCCGACATGGGGTCGTTCATCAACGACAACA
>JAEZEN010000096.1 GCA_023433185.1 Pseudomonadota bacterium
AACTGGGGGTCGAGGAGCCTGAAGCCGCCGGCACGGAGGCGCCCGACCAGGTGCGCCAGCGCGACCTTCGAAGCGTCGCGCTCGCGGCTGAACATGCTTTCCCCGAAGAAGGCGGCGCCGAGCGCGATGCCGTAGAGACCGCCGACCAGACGGCCGTCCTTCCACGTCTCGACGGTATGGCAGTAGCCGAGCGTGAAGAGTTCGCCGTAGAGCCGGCGGATGCGATCGTTGATCCAGGTCTTGGGCCGGCCCCCGGCGGGGGCTGCGCAGCCCGCGATGACCGCGGCGAAATCGTGGTCGATGCGGACCTCGAAGACCTCCTGGGCCACGGTCCGGCGGAGGCGCCGCGGCAGGTGGAAGCGGTCGAGGGGGAGGATGCCGCGGCTCTCCGGCTCGATCCAGTAGAGGCCGGGGTCGTCCGCGGACTCCGCCATCGGGAAGATGCCGACGGAGTACGCCTTGAGCAGCACCTGCGGGGTGATCTCGAGGAGAAGGTCGCTGCGGCTGGTCATCGCTGACGGCTCAGAGGCTTGAGGCCCGGTGCCAGTCTGAGGCGCGATGGCCGTGGCCGTCAACTCGCTTCGTGCGACGGGACCCCGCCTTGCGGGCGGTCACGAGGATGTCGGTTCCGCCGCGAGCTTCTTCTCGAGCCAGTGGATGTCGTAGTCGCCGGCCTCGATCTCGGGATCGATCACCAGGTCCCGGAACAGCGGGATCGTGGTCTTGATGCCGTCGATGACGAATTCGTCGAGCGCCCGCCGGAGGCGGTTCATGCATTCCTGGCGGCTGCGGCCATGGACGATGAGCTTGCCGATCAGGCTGTCGTAGAAGGGGGGGATGCGATAGCCCTGATAGACCGCCGAGTCGACGCGGACGCCGAGGCCGCCGGGCGGATGGTAATTGGCGATCCGCCCCGGCGAAGCCGCGAAGGTGCGCGGGTCCTCCGCATTGATCCGGCATTCGATGGCGTGGCCCTCGAAGGTCACCTCGTCCTGGGTGAAGGAGATGCCGTGGCCGGCCGCGATGCGGATCTGCTCGTTGACCAGGTCGATGCCCGTGATCGCCTCGGTGACCGGATGCTCGACCTGGAGCCGCGTGTTCATCTCGATGAAGAAGAACTCGCCGTCCTCGTAGAGGAACTCGATCGTGCCGGCGCCGGAGTAGCCGAGTTTGGCGACGGCGTCGGACACGATGCCGCCGATCATCGCCCGCTGCTCCGGGCGGATGGCCGGGGAGGGCGATTCCTCCCAAACCTTCTGGTGGCGGCGCTGCAGCGAGCAGTCGCGCTCGCCGAGGTGGACGGCCTTGTGCCGGCCGTCGCCGAGGACCTGGACCTCGATGTGGCGCGGACGGCCGAGGTAGCGCTCCATGTAGAGCGAATCGTCGCCGAAGGCGGCCATGGCTTCGGCGCGGGCGGTGGCGAAGGCGGTCGCCATCTCGTCCGGCGAGCGCACCACCTTCATGCCGCGACCGCCGCCGCCGGCCTTGGCCTTGACCAGCACCGGGTAGCCGATCTCGGCGGCAACCTTGCGGGCCGCGATCTCGTTGGTGATCGCGCCTTCTGAGCCCGGCACCACGGGGATGCCGAGCTTCTGCGCGGTGCGCTTGGCCTCGATCTTGTCGCCCATGATGCGGATGTGCTCGGCGCTCGGGCCGATGAAGGCGATGTTGTGCGCCTCGAGAATCTCGGCGAAGCGGGCGTTCTCGGAGAGGAACCCGTAGCCGGGATGGACGGCTTCCGCCCCGGTGATCTCGCAGGCGGCGAGAAGCTGCGGGATGTTGAGGTAGGAATCGCGCGCCGGCGGCGGCCCGATGCAGACGCTCTCGTCGGCGAGACGGACATGCATGGCGTCGCTGTCGGCGGTCGAATGAACCGCGACGGTGGCGATCCCGAGTTCCTTGCAGGCGCGCAGGATGCGGAGCGCGATCTCGCCCCGGTTGGCGATCAGGATCTTGCCGAAGAGGGGAGGCGCGTCATTCATTCGATGATCATCAGCGGCTCGCCGTACTCGACCGGCTGGCCATCCTCGACCATGATCTTGGTGACCTTGCCGGAGCGCGTCGACGGGATCTGGTTCATCGTCTTCATCGCCTCGACGATCAGGAGGGTCTGCCCCTCCCGCACCGTGTCGCCGACGTCGACGAAGGGTTTGCCGCCGGGTTCCGCGGCGAGATAGGCGGTGCCGACCATCGGCGAGGGAACCGCGCCGGGGTGATCGCCGCCCGGGGCGCCCACCGGGGCGATGGGCACGGGCACCGCAGGAACGGCAGCCGGCGCCGTGACATGCATGGCCGTCGGCGACGCCTGGAGCGTCCGGGCGACGCGGATGCGGATATCGTCGTGCTCGACCTCGATCTCGCTCAGCCCGGTCTCGTTGAGCAGGTCCGCGAGTTCGCGGATCAGTTCCTTGTCGATGGTCTTCTTCTTGTCGCTCATGATCTCTCGTCACCCGTCCTGGTGATCAGCGTCCCGAGTGCGTCGAGCGCCAGCAGGTAGCCCTTCGGCCCGAGCCCGCAGATCACGCCCGCCGCCAGCGGCGACACGTAGGAATGGTGCCGGAATGGCTCGCGGGCAAAGATGTTGGAAAGATGGACCTCGATGACCGGCCGCCCGCCGGCCCGGATCGCATCGTGGATCGCGACCGAGGTGTGGGTATAGGCGCCGGGGTTGATGACGATCCCCGCGGCAGCCGTGGCCGCTTCCTGGATCCAGTCGACCAGAACGCCTTCATGGTTGGTCTGGCGGAAATCCACCGCGAGGCCCAGCGCCTTGCCGGCGGCGACGCAGTCCTCGCCGATCTCGTGCAGCGACTTGCCGCCGTAGATCGACGGCTCGCGCACCCCGAGCATGTTGAGGTTCGGTCCGTTGAGGACGAAGACTGTGCTCGTCATTGACGCCCGGGTTTCCGCCGCACCAGAACGGGCGCCGGCCGTGGCCGCCGCCCGAAGTGGCGCCCTTATAGGGACTTGTCGGGGGAAGGGAAAGCCCGGTCTTGGGCCGTGGGACGGCCGGTCTTCGCGGCACGGGCAGGAGGCGCGGACTCTCTCAGGCCTGGGAATCGATCCGGATCGGCACACCGGGCTCGAGGAGGGCGAGCCGATGCCGGATGCCGAGGGCCGTGAAGGCGGCGGCGACGTCCGCCTGGCTTTCCGTGTAGTGCGCCCAGCCGTGGTTGTGCACGGCGACGACGGTCGCCTCGGGAAAGGCATGGGCGACGGTGATCGCGTCGTTGCTGTCCATCGTCATCTGGAATCGCCAGTGCGGCACCGCGGCGCCCGTGAAGACGATCGCCACGCGCACGTCGAACCGGCGGGAAACCGCCTCGACGCCCTCGTACCAGACCGTGTCTCCCGATACGTAGATCGCTTCTCCGCCGGGCGGCGATACCACGAACCCCGTCACGTCCCCGCTCAGCGGCTCGACGCCGACCGGACCGTGACGGGCAGGCGTCGCGGTGATGCGGAGGGGCGCGCCCGATGGCCCCGGCACGTCGGCCGATTCCCAGGGCGCAAGCCCGATGCTGGTGCCGTTCAGGCGCGTGGCGCCGGCCGGCGTCGTCAGCACGAGGGGCACATCCTTCAGGAAGTCCCGGCCGGCGTGGTCGAGATTGTCGTAATGCTGGTCGTGGCTGAGGAGCACGGCATCGACGCGGCCGACTTCTGCGGAAGAAAGCGCTGGCCCCGCTTCCTTGGTCAGGGTCACCGGACCGGCGGAGTAGGTGCCCGGCGGGTCGAAGGTCGGGTCGGTGAGCAGCCGGAGCCCGGCGAACTCGATGAGGGTCGTGGGCCCTCCGATGAGGGTGAGCGTCGGTGCAGCATCCTGTGTCATGGCCGTTTCCCTTTGGGTTCTGGTTCTCGATGTCAGTGCGAGCCGTCCGGCGGCAGGAGCAGGTCCGGGAGCCCCGCCACGGTGTCGATGAAGTGCCGGCGTTCGGCGAGCGCCCGGGACACCACCAGGGCGCCCTGAACGCGGATCACGGCGTCCTCGGCCCGGCGTGTGGACGTGTCCGGCGCGACGCCGGCCTCGACCAGGACCGCGGAGACGGCGGCGATCCACTTTCGGACGCCGCTCCGGAGGCGCACGCGGATCGGCTCGGGCGTGGCCTCGATCGAGAAGATCTCGACGAGGCAGGCATTCCGTCCCTCGACGTAGAAGGCCATGAGACCCGCCGCCATCGCGGCGATCCGCTCGCCCGGCGTCCCGCCGCCGTGGAGCGGGGCGATCACCAGCCGCACGAAATCCCGGCCGGTGGCCGCCTCGACGGCTTCCGCCATTGCCGCCTTCCCGGCCGGAAAGCGATGATAGAGCGCCGCCTTGACCATGCCGGTGGCGGCGGACAGCGCGGCGAGCGAGGTCCCTTCATAGCCATTGCGACGGAAGGCCCCGGCCAGATGGCCGACAAGTTCATCCTCGGACAGGCGCTGCGGACGGGGCATCGCGGCATCTCCATAATTACCGAACGATCGGTAATTAACCCGCCCGACGCCTGTTCGTCAAGAGGGCGGCGGTTTGCACCGCCGCCCTCGAATCCGTTCCGGGTTC